>NZ_JBBCPK010000031.1:0-46674 GCF_037150775.1 Leclercia sp. M50 | reverse complement strand
GCAGCAGGGCTTTGCCGCTTTCCAGGATGCGCAGTGCGATTACATCATAGCCTTCGGCGGCGGCAGCCCGATCGACACCGCCAAAGCGATTAAAATTCTCACCGCCAATCCTGGCCCGTCTACCGCTTATTCCGGCGTCGGCAAAGTGCTCAACCCCGGCGTGCCGCTGGTGGCCATCAACACCACCGCAGGTACGGCGGCAGAGATGACCAGCAATGCGGTGATCATCGACTCTGCCCGTCAGGTCAAAGAGGTGATTATCGACCCGAACATCATCCCGGATATCGCCGTGGATGACGTCAGCGTGATGCTCGATATTCCGGCCTCCGTCACCGCCGCCACCGGGATGGACGCCCTGACCCACGCCATCGAAGCCTATGTCTCCGTCGGCGCTCACCCCCTCACCGATGCCAACGCGCTGGAGGCGATTCGCCTGATTGCCCACTGGCTACCGGAGGCGGTCGACAACGGACATAACCTGGAGGCGCGCGAGCAGATGGCCTACGGCCAGTATCTGGCAGGTATGGCCTTTAACAGCGCCGGACTGGGACTGGTGCATGCCCTGGCCCACCAGCCGGGCGCCACGCACAACCTGCCGCACGGCGTGTGCAACGCCATCCTGCTGCCGATCATCGAAAACTTTAACCGCCCGAACGCCGTGGAACGCTTTGCCCGCGTGGCCCAGGCGATGGGCGTGGATACCCGCGAGATGAGCGACGAAGCGGCCAGCATGGCGGCGATCAACGCCATTCGCACCCTGAGCAGTCGCGTCGGTATTCCATCCGGCTTCAGCAAGCTGGGCGTCACCAAAGCCGACATCGAAGGCTGGCTCGACAAAGCCCTCGCCGACCCCTGCGCCCCCTGCAACCCACGCAGCGCCAGCCGCGACGAGGTGCGCGAACTCTATCTGGAGGCATTATGATCCGCAAAGCCTTTGTGATGCAGGTAAACCCTGACGCACATGAGGAGTATGAACGTCGCCACAACCCCATCTGGCCCGAGCTGGAAGCGGTGCTGAAAGACCATGGCGCCCACCATTACGCCATTTATCTGGATAAGACCCGCGACCTGCTGTTTGCCACGGTGGAGATCGAATCGGAAGAGCGCTGGAACGCGGTGGCGAACACCGATGTCTGCCAGCGTTGGTGGAAATATATGGGGGAGGTGATGCCCGCTAACCCGGACAACAGCCCGGTGAGCACCGGGCTGAAAGAGGTGTTTTACCTGGCCTGATGTGTTAACGCTGCCGCGCTCGCGGCAGCGATCTCCCGCTTACTGCTCAACGTAAACGCCGACAACACCGTCATCGCCAGCACAAAACAGCCCAGCATCAGGTAGGTATCCTGGAAGCCGATCCGGTCATACATATTCCCGGCAAAGGCGGAGAGAAAAATCGCCGCCAGCTGTTTGGCGAAGTTGAAGCCAATCAGGTAGATGGTTGCGGACAGCCGGGTATCGAACACCCCCGTGATGTACTTGAACGCCCCCACCAGCAGGAACGGGACTTCCAGCGCGTGGAGCATCTTCAGGGCCACCACTTCGACGGCGGTGGTGGCAAATGACGAACCGATAATACGCGTCGCCATGATCACCCCGGCAATCAGCAGCGTATTTTTCGCGCCAATGCGGTTTATGATCCACGGCGAGCAGAACATGATGATAGCGTTGCAAATCTCTCCGGCAGTGGTCGCAAAACCGAACGCACGCGTGCCCTCCTCCGGCGTGGCGAAGAAGGTTTTAAAGAAGGTGGCGAACTGCTGATCGAAGACGTCATAGACGCAGGCCACGCCAATCACGTACAAAATAAACATCCACATTTTGCGCTGGCGGAACAGGTTGATGACGGTTTTGACGGTGATCTGCGGCTGGTTTGCGCCAAGGGCGTTCATCACCTGCGCGGTCTGGTTCGGCTTCGGTTTAGCCACCACCAGCAGCAGCATCAGGACCAGCGCCGCGGCGGAGCCCATCCAGAAGACATACGACGGATCGATGCCAAACAGGATGCCGCCCGTCGAGGCGCACAGCCCCCAGCCGAGGCAGCCAAACATGCGCGCCTTGCCGTACTCAAAGAAGCTGTTGCGGCTTACGCGCTCAATATAGGCCTCAATGGCACCCGATCCCGCCGAAAAGACAAAGCCGATATAGACCCCACCGCTTAACGCCCCGAGCCAGATGTTGGTCTTCAGCAGCGGGGCGAAGACGTAGAGGAAAAAGGGCGCGAAGAGAAACAGCAGGACCGCGATGATCCACAGCAGATGTTTTTTCAGCCCCAGCTTGTCCGACACCACCCCCAGCACCGGCTGGAACGAGATGGCAAACAGCGAGATGCAGGAGAAGACGATCCCGGTATGGGTTTTATTCAGACCAATGATATCCGACAGCCAGATCGGCAGGAACGGAAAGCAGGTGGCCATGATGAAGAAGTAGAGAAAGAAGAACGACCCGAAGATCCAGAAGTTCGGATTGTCTTTATGGGTACAGGCAGTCGTGTTCATTATTTTTATCCTCAACTCAGGGCCGGTTGCCCGGCCCGTTACCCTTATACGCGTTCAACGCCAATCAGAATGGCGGTTTCCGGATCCAGAACCGGCAGGGCCAGCCCCGCCTGCATCAACCATTCGCCGCTCACCGTTTGCGGCGCCTCCATCCAGGCCGGCAGCTTGCGCATGGTGTGCCCTCCCTCCCCGGTCAGGCGGATATTGGGGTGATCGAGCAGCGTGATGCGATACCGGGCGTTGGCCGCCAGCCCCGGCATACGCAGCGGCATCATCAGGGTGTAGTCCGGCATCGCCATCTGGCTGACAATAAACAGCCCCTGACGCTGATCCGCGCTCACAATTCCCTGCGCCAGGGTGGTGCTGTCCGGCATATCCACCCGCCACTGGGTGCCGTGGTGGATCACCTCGCGCCACTGCTTATGCAGGGCCGCGTAGTGCCGGTAGCCTTCGCGCTCCTGCTCATCCACGGCGAGGGGATCCAGCTCCAGCCCCATATGGCCGAACAGGGCCGTCAGGCCCCGGAAGGCGATGCTGTGCTGGCGGAACGTGGCGTGACATTTATGATGACCGATGTGCGCGCCCATCACCTCCGGCGGGAAGAAGTAGCTCATGCCACGCTGGATAGTATTACGTTCCAGCGCGTCGTTGTTATCCGAGGCCCAGAAGCGATGGCAGCGGGTCAGCACTTCATAGTCAATACGCCCGCCACCCGAGGAGCAGGATTCAAACTCCACGTGCGGGAAGCGCTCGCCCAGGATATCCAGCAGGCGGTAGAACTGGCGGGTCTGGGCATCGGCCGCGGCCTTACCGTTATGGCCCGGCTGCACCAGCTCGCGGTTCATGTCCCACTTCACATAGTCAACCTGATGCTCACCCAGCAGCCAGCTCATGCGCTCCAGCAGGTAGTCGAAAGCGGCAGGAATGTTGAGGTTCAGCACCCACTGGTGGCGGCCGGTGGCCTGTTCATACCCCGGCAGGGCCAGCACCCAGTCCGGGTGGGCGCGACAGAGATCGGAGTTCGGGTTAATCATCTCTGGCTCAACCCAGATGCCAAACTCCATCCCGAGATCTTTGACGTGGTTGATCACCGGCGTCAGGCCGTTGGGGTATTTCTGCTCGTCGAGATACCAGTCCCCCAGCGCGGCATGGTCGTCGTTGCGGCCTTTGAACCAGCCGTCGTCGATGATAAAGCGCTCCACCCCCAGCGAGGCCGCTTCATCCGCCATCCGCATGATGTATTCCGGGTCGTGGTTAAAGTAGATCCCCTCCCAGGTGTTGAGATGCACCGGGCGCGGTTTGTTCTCCGGAAAGCGGATGATGTTGGCGCGCAGATAGCGGTGGAACTGCTGGCTCATGCCGTTCAGCCCGTGCGCGGAGTAGCTGGCATAAAGGCGTGGCGTCCACAGGGTTTTCCCCTCCTCCACCGCCATTTCCCCCGGCAGGTAGAGCGCTTCGGCCTGCAGATAACGGCGGCCATCGGTTTTGGCCTCCGCGCGCAGGCGGTGGTTGCCGCTCCAGCCCAGATGCACGCCCCAGACGTCACCCTGCATTTCGCTAAAGCCCGGCGTGCCGCCGATCAGCGCCGGGAAATGCTCGTGCGAGCTGCGGCCCCGGCGGTTTTCAATCACAAAGCTGTCGTGCTCCAGCAGCAGGCGATGCGGCTGAAATTCGCGGATCCAGCGGCCATGAAAGGCCATCACTTCGCGGGCACGCTCCGCCAGCGGCAGGGTGACAGCCAGACGCTCCACCTGCCACGGCTGGCTTTTGAGGTTAGTCAGGCCGTGACGAACCGCCAGCACGCCGCTGTCATCAAGGGCTATCTCGCTGGTCAGACGCAGGCCAGCGATCTCATCTTCGGCGGTGAGGGTCAGACTTTGCCCCTGCTGCGCGACTGCCACGGTCCGAAACCGTGGCGAACCATCCAGACCCTGACGGTGGCCTTCAATGCCCGGCGCGCCAAACAGGCCGTGGGCAAGCTCCGCCATCAGCGTCACCGGCGAGTCAACGTCAAGCCGGCCGTTAGCAATCGGGCGGGAAAGCGTGGCCGCATCTTGCGGCGAAAAGTGGCGAAGGTGTGGCCCCCAGTAAAGAATTTCGGCGAACGGATGAGTTTTGATCACCACATCCACCGTTTCGCTCGCGAGTCGTAAAATAGCCTCTTGCATCGGACATCTCCTGTCATCGGGATATCCTGAGTGTTGATCCGAAACGTTTCGGATACAAACCAAAACGTTTCGGATTTGTGATCGGGTTTAGAAATTAGGGAGAATTATGCCGTCTGTCCCGGCGAGAATTCCGGTTGCCATAACACCTGAAGCTGGCTTATTTCGCTGCCATTAATCAGTTGCAGCACCATATCGGCGATCTGCTTACCCACGCCCTGACGGGTGGACTGGATCACCGCCGCCACGTCGATATCGACAATGCTGTCCTGCGGCAGGCCGTCATACACCACCAGCGACACGGCATGCTCGCCGGTTAAGCGTCCCATCTGCGCCAGCGCCATCGCCGCACCATCGCCGTGAGTGTTGCAATCGGTGACGATCGCTGTCGGGGGCGCATCCAGCGCCAGCAGTTGTTGGGTAGTGGTATAGCCTGCGCGGCGTGAAGGCGGCATGGTGCGCAGCCATTCGCTGGAGAGTCCGGCCTCTTTCAGGGCATCGAGATAGCCCTGACGGCGCTGAGTGATAAAAGCCTGATTGTGGCTTTCGCCCAGGTACGCGATGCGTTGATGCCCGCGCGCAATCAGATGCTGGGTGGCAGTATGCGTGCCCGCATAGTTATCAAAGTCGAACCAGGCATAGGGCTTTGGCAGATGGCTGCGCCCGAGCGCCAGGAAGGGGAACCCGGCGGCCTGCAACTGCTCCAGACGCGGATCGTTATCCAGCGTATGGGCCACAATCAGCGCATCCACACGACGGCTCTGCACCATCCGCATATAGCTGTGTTTATCTGCCAGATCGTCATCGGCAATGAGCAGTAAGTCGATCTCATGACGCGCTAATTGGTGGCTAATTTCGCCGACCATGTCCATAAAGACGCTGTTATTGAGCGGAACGGGATGAACCGGAAAGACCAGCCCCACGGCGTCGATCTTGCCCATCTTCAGACGCCGGGCAAAGGTATTCGGGCGATAGCCGCGCCGCTGCGCTTCAGCCTCCACGCGGGCCCGCGTCTCGCTGGAAACGTCATAATAGCCGTTGAGGGCGCGGCTTACCGTCGTTACCGACAGTCCCAGTTCTTTAGCAATGGCTTTAAGCGACATGATTATCCGTGTCTTTGGGTTAGTTTTGTTCCGCCACCATGAGCGCATACGTATCGGGCTCAAGGGCTTTGAAGAGATGCGGCTGGTCGGCAGGATAGCAAATATAGTCCCCTGGCCCCAGCTCCTCGGGCGATTCGGTCAGGCCAATCAGCGCCCGCCCCTTCATCACAATAATATGCTCAACCGAACCCGGCGGGTGCGGATGGGAGATACGGTCCGCGCCGGGCTGGGCCATCAAAATATAGATATCGCGTCGGGCGCCCGGCGGGCATGCCGCCAGTAAAATGGCCTCATAGTTTGCCTGTTCCGCCACCACTTTTGTGCCTTCACCCAGGCGGATCACCTGGGTGGCAGGCTGCTGCGGTTCAAGCAGGCGGGCAAACGGAATATCCAGCGCCACACAGAGCGACCATAACGTTTCGAGGCTGGGGTTGCCGTTACCGGACTCCAGCTGGGAGAGCGTGGATTTGGCGATCCCGGCACGGCGGGCGATCTCCGCCAGTGAAAGCCCGGTCCGCGTGCGCTCTCGCACCAGACTTTTGGCGATCACGCTAATTGGCTGCGTCATAAAACGATCTCATACACGGTTAAAACGAACGAATCGTTCATCTTGATAAACGATCTTATTGCGTTCATTATAATGGATACTCGTTCGATATGGCTAAATTTGTATGAAGCACACGTTCTCTTGTCTCAATGGCGACACGGTCAAAGCCATCATCCTGGTCTGTCTGGCGGTGGGCGTCGTGGGGATGTCCTACGGCTCGCTGGCGATGGCGTACGGTTTTCCGCTGTGGGTGCCGTTTGTTCTCTCCATTTCGGTGCTGGCGGGCGCCTCGGAATTTATGTTTATCGGCATTGTCGCCAGCGGCGGTAATCCCCTTGCCGCGGCCGCCGCCGGGCTGCTGGTCAATGCCCGCCACGTACCGTTTGGCGTAACGGTGCGTGAGCTGGTGGGCAAACCCGGCGCCAGCTTGCTGGGCTGTCACATTATGAATGACGAAAGCGTGGTCTTTGGCCTGTCGCAAAAAACGCCGGAACAGCGTAAAGCCGCCTACTGGCTCTGCGGCCTGGGGGTGGCCATCATCTGGCCGCTGGGCACCCTGCTGGGGGCGATGGTCGGCAAACTGCTGCCGGAGCCGGAGACCATCGGGCTGGATGCGGTCTTCCCGGCCATTTTGCTGGCCTTAGTCGTGCCCGCCTTTAAAAACCGCACCACGCTGATTCGCGCCTGTAGCGGGGCGGCGTTGTCCCTGGCCGCGGTGCCGTTTGCGCCGGTGGGCCTGCCGGTGCTGCTCTCCCTGCTTGGTCTCGCGGCGAGGAAGAAATAATGGAAAATATGACCGTCTTTATTCTCGGCATCGCCCTGCTTTCTGCAGGAACCTATCTGATGCGTCTCGGCGGGGCGAAACTGGGCAGCCGGTTAGCCCTCTCTGAACGTTCGCAGGCGCTGCTCTCGGATGCGGCAACGGTATTGCTCTTTTCCGTGGCGCTGGCGACCACCTTCTATGAAGGGGAACATTTCGCCGGGATGGCGCGGGTGCTGGGTGTGGCCTTTGCGGTGTTCCTCGCCTGGCGCAAGGTACCGTTGATTTTCGTGATTGTCGCGGCGGCGGTGGTGACGGCGCTATTACGTCTGGCGGGCATAAACTAAAAAAGCGCCCCGGGGGCGCTCTTTCGACAGATGCTGTGTGCTTATTTGTTCAGTTCAGCGGTCATGTGTACACGGTTACCGGAGAAGGCCTGAGTAATGGTGTAAGAGGAGGCGCCTGCCTGCTGAGCCTGAGCGGCAATTTTCGCTTCAGCGCCTTCAATGGTGCTGGCGGAGGCGGTGACGGACTGGGCAGCGAAAGAACCGAAAGAAGTAGCCAGAGCGATAACAGCGACAAAAGTTTTGATGCTTTTCATGATAGTGCCCCTTTCAATAAGTTGTTGGTGTAAGGCGCCGTGCCTTGATGTGATAAATAGTAGTCCTCATCACCAACAACTGATAGCGGAAGGATTTGCTTACTTCATTCAAAATTACTGATCAACAATCAAACGCTGCGGATGGGTATAGACCGTGGCTCTTCCCGGCTTGCAGAATCCCACCAGCGTCAGGTTGCAACGCTCTGCCACCTCAACCGCCAGCGTGGTGGCTGCGGATACCGCAAAGAGGATCTCTACGCCGCACATAGCGGCCTTCTGCACCATCTCATAGCTGGCGCGGCTGGAGACAAGCGCAGCGCCCTGCTGCCAGACGTCTCTTTCCCCGGCCCGACGGCCCAACAGTTTATCCAGCGCCACATGTCGCCCGACGTCCTCATGCCCGCCCGCAATCTCGCCGTTCGGTAATACCCAGGCGGCGGCATGGGTACATCCGCTTAGCTGCCCGATGGGCTGCACGTCGTTGAGATGCGCCAGCGCCCGATCGAGGTGGGCCAGGTTAAAGCGCTGGGTGAACGGCAGCGGCACCACGGGCTTGCCAATATCGTTAAGCTGCTCCACGCCACAGACGCCGCAGCCGGTGCGTCCGGCCAGCGCGCGGCGGCGCTCTTTGAGGGCCATAAAACGACGGCTGGAGAGCTCAATCTGCACTTCGAGACCATTGCAAACGGATATCACCTCCATGCCGTAGATCTCACGCGGGTGCTCAATGATGCCTTCAGACAGCGAAAAGCCGATGGCAAACAGCGCCAAATCTTTGGGGGAGGCCATCATTACCACATGGGAGATACCGTTATAAACCAGCGCGACGGGCACCTCTTCCGCCAGAAAATCGGGAGTCGGGAGGCTAATCTGAGGGGGTCTGTGTACCCGGCGTTCTGCCACACCGGCAGGCAGTGACGTAAGGTGGGTATCACCATTTTGTTTCAACACAACGCATTTCCTGAGCAACCACGTGGGGAGGCCTGCTATTGCACCATACTTTTCCGGCCTGGCGCATAGTATGGATCAATTTTTACCGCTCTGTCCGCGCAACTTTACCTGAGGGACAAACCCGACGCATGAACAGGTTTGTAACAGTTCGGGGGCATCATGTGATCAATATCACATTTTATAATCATCACCGTGATAATACGTTCACTTTGTTTTAACGCCGTTGGAACAAGCGTACCGACATTGTGGTATTCTGGCATACCCCTCGTGGAAATGAGGGTTTAACGCAAATTTTCAACTTTGCGGTCAAAAAATCAACCGTGAAGTAAAACAATAATGACCCCAAATAATTCGCGCAGGCGTGAAGAGTGAAGGGTAGCAATGTCGAAACAAGGAGTGACCATGCAGGTCAGCAGAAGGCAGTTCTTTAAGATCTGCGCTGGCGGTATGGCAGGCACCACGGCAGCAGCGCTGGGCTTTGCGCCCGGCGTCGCGCTGGCGGAAACGCGGCAGTATAAACTGCTGCGCACCCGCGAAACCCGTAATACCTGTACATACTGCTCCGTCGGCTGTGGGCTGTTAATGTATAGCCTCGGCGACGGCGCGAAAAACGCCAAAGCATCTATTTTCCATATTGAAGGGGACCCGGATCATCCGGTTAACCGCGGCGCGCTCTGCCCGAAAGGGGCCGGTCTGGTGGACTTTATTCACTCCGAAAGCCGCCTGAAATATCCTGAGTATCGTGCGCCAGGTTCAGATAAATGGCAGCAAATCAGCTGGGAAGAGGCATTTGACCGCATCGCCACACTGATTAAAAAAGATCGCGATGCCAACTTTATTGCCCAGAATGCAGATGGCGTAACGGTAAACCGCTGGCTCTCCACCGGCATGCTGTGCGCCTCGGCCTCCAGCAACGAAACCGGCTATTTAACCCAGAAATTTACGCGCGCACTCGGTATGCTCGCGGTCGACAACCAGGCGCGTGTCTGACACGGACCAACGGTAGCAAGTCTTGCTCCAACATTTGGTCGCGGTGCGATGACCAACCACTGGGTCGACATCAAAAACGCCAACCTTATTGTGGTGATGGGCGGTAACGCCGCTGAAGCGCACCCTGTTGGGTTCCGCTGGGCGATGGAAGCCAAAATCCACAACGGTGCGAAACTGATTGTGATCGATCCCCGCTTTACGCGTACAGCGTCGGTGGCGGATTTCTACACCCCTATTCGTTCAGGTACTGACATCACTTTCCTGTCAGGCGTACTGCTGTACCTGATGACTAACGAAAAATATAACCGCGAATACACCGAAGCCTATACCAACGCCAGCCTGATCGTGCGTGAGGATTACCACTTCGAAGATGGCCTGTTCAGCGGTTATGACGCCGAAAAACGCAAGTACGACAAGACCAGCTGGAACTACGAGCTGGACGAGAATGGCTTTGCGAAGCGCGACACCACCCTGCAACACCCGCGCTGCGTGTGGAACCTGCTGAAAGAGCACGTTTCCCGCTATACGCCGGAGGTTGTCGAAAACATCTGCGGGACGCCGAAAGCGGACTTCCTGAAGGTGTGCGAGATGATCGCTGAAACCAGCGTTCACGATAAAACCGCCTCGTTCCTGTACGCGCTCGGCTGGACGCAACACTCCATCGGCGCGCAGAACATCCGCACCATGGCGATGGTTCAGCTGCTGCTCGGCAACATGGGGATGGCAGGCGGCGGCGTGAACGCCCTGCGCGGCCACTCCAACATTCAGGGTCTGACCGACCTCGGCCTGCTGTCGCAAAGCCTGACGGGTTACATGAACCTGCCAAGTGAGAAACAGACCGATCTCCAAACCTACCTGACGGCCAGCACGCCAAAACCGCTGCTTGAAGGTCAGGTGAACTACTGGAGCAACTATCCGAAGTTCTTCGTCTCGATGATGAAAGCCTTCTTCGGTGACAAGGCGAAGGCGGAAAACAGCTGGGGCTTTGACTGGCTGCCGAAGTGGGACAAAGGCTACGACGTTCTGCAGTACTTCGAGATGATGCACCAGGGCCAGGTCAACGGCTATATCTGCCAGGGCTTTAACCCGGTTGCCTCGTTCCCGAACAAGAACAAGGTTGTGGCATCCCTGTCGAAACTGAAGTTCCTGGTCACCATTGACCCGCTCAATACCGAGACCTCGACCTTCTGGCAGAACCACGGCGAATCGAACGACGTCGATCCGTCGACGATTCAGACCGAAGTGTTCCGCCTGCCGTCCACCTGCTTCGCGGAAGAGAACGGCTCTATCGTTAACTCCGGCCGCTGGCTGCAGTGGCACTGGAAGGGTGCAGACGCCCCGGGCATCGCCATGAACGACGGCGAGATCCTGGCCGGTATCTTCTTACGTCTGCGTAAGATGTACGCGGCTGAAGGCGGCGCGAACCCGGAACCGGTGCTGAACATGACCTGGAACTACTCGACGCCGGAGAACCCATCCCCGGAAGAGGTGGCGATGGAGAGCAACGGTAAGGCGCTGGCAGACGTTATCGACCCGGCCACCGGGGCGGTGCTGGCGAAGAAAGGCGATCAGCTGAGTACCTTTGCCCATCTGCGCGACGACGGAACCACCTCCAGCGGCTGCTGGATCTTTGCCGGTAGCTGGACGCCGAAAGGCAACCAGATGGCTAACCGCGATAACGCCGACCCGTCGGGCCTCGGCAATACGCTGGGCTGGGCATGGTCGTGGCCGCTGAACCGCCGCATTCTCTATAACCGTGCCTCTGCTGACCCGCAGGGCAACCCGTGGGATCCGAAGCGTCAGCTGCTGAAGTGGGACGGCGCGAAGTGGGGCGGCGTGGATATTCCGGACTACAGCACCGCGCCTCCGGGCAGCGATGTCGGGCCGTTTATCATGCAGCCTGAAGGGATGGGACGCCTGTTTGCTATCGATAAGATGGCGGAAGGGCCATTCCCGGAACACTACGAGCCGTTTGAGACGCCGCTGGGCACTAACCCGCTGCACCCGAACGTGGTCTCTAACCCGGCCGCCCGTATCTTTAAGAGCGATTTCGAGGCGTTGGGCAAAAAAGACAAGTTCCCGTATGTGGGCACCACCTACCGTCTGACCGAGCACTTCCACTACTGGACCAAGCACGCGCTGCTGAACGCCATCGCGCAGCCGGAGCAGTTTGTGGAGATCGGCGAGAAGCTGGCGAACAAGCTCGGCATCGCCCATGGCGACACCGTGAAGGTCTCCTCTAACCGCGGCTACATCAAGGCCAAGGCAGTGGTGACCAAGCGTATTCGCACGCTGAACGTTCACGGTCAGGAGGTGGATACCATCGGTATTCCGATTCACTGGGGTTATGAGGGCGTGGCGAAGAAAGGGTTTATTGCCAACACCCTGACGCCGTTCGTCGGCGATGCGAACACGCAGACGCCGGAGTTTAAGGCCTTCCTCGTGAACGTGGAAAAGGTGTAACGGAGACGACTTATGGCTTATCAATCGCAAGACATCATTCGTCGTTCCGCGACTAACGGGTTCACCCCCGCGCCCCAGGCGCGGGACCACCAGCAGGAAGTGGCGAAGCTTATCGACGTAACCACCTGTATCGGCTGTAAAGCTTGTCAGGTGGCCTGTTCAGAGTGGAACGACATCCGTGACGAAGTGGGTCACAACGTCGGGGTTTATGATAACCCCGCCGACCTGACCGCCAAGTCCTGGACGGTAATGCGCTTCTCGGAAGTGGAGCAGAACGACAAACTGGAGTGGCTGATCCGCAAAGATGGCTGTATGCACTGTGCGGATCCGGGCTGCCTTAAGGCGTGTCCGTCGGAAGGAGCGATCATTCAGTATGCCAACGGCATCGTCGACTTCCAGTCCGAGCAGTGCATCGGCTGCGGCTACTGCATCGCCGGCTGCCCGTTCGACGTGCCGCGCATGAACCCGGAAGACAACCGCGTCTACAAATGCACGCTGTGCGTTGACCGCGTGAACGTCGGCCAGGAGCCGGCGTGCGTGAAGACCTGCCCGACCGGCGCTATCCACTTTGGCTCCAAAGAGGATATGAAAACCCTGGCAGGTGAGCGCGTAGCCGAGCTGAAAACCCGCGGCTACGACAACGCGGGCCTGTACGATCCGGCCGGTGTTGGCGGTACGCACGTCATGTACGTGCTGCACCACGCCGACAAGCCGAATCTGTACCACGGCCTGCCGGAGAACCCGGAGATCAGCGCGACCGTGAAGTTCTGGAAAGGTATCTGGAAGCCGCTGGCAGCGGTGGGCTTTGCTGCCACCTTCGCCGCGAGCATCTTCCACTACGTGGGTGTCGGTCCGAACCGTGCGGAAGAGGAAGAGGACAACCTGGATGAAGAGAAAGACGAGGTGCGCAAATGAAAAGACGTGACACCATCGTGCGCTACACGGCGCCGGAACGTATCAACCACTGGGTCACCGCCTTCTGCTTCATGCTGGCGGCGATAAGCGGGCTGGGGTTCTTCTTCCCCTCCTTCAACTGGCTGATGCAGATCCTGGGTACGCCGCAGCTGGCGCGCATCCTGCACCCGTTCGTGGGTGTGGTGATGTTTGCCTCGTTCATCATCATGTTTTTCCGTTACTGGCACCATAACCTAATCAATCGGGATGATATCTTTTGGGCGAAGAATATTCGTAAGATCGTCGTCAACGAGGAAGTGGGTGACACCGGGCGTTATAACTTCGGCCAGAAGTGCGTATTCTGGGCGGCGATTATCTTCCTGGTCCTGTTGCTGGTGAGCGGCGTGATCATCTGGCGTCCGTACTTTGCGCCTGCTTTCTCAATCCCGGTAATCCGATTTGCGTTAATGCTGCATTCATTTGCCGCAGTGGCGTTAATTGTGGTTATCATGGTGCATATCTACGCCGCCCTCTGGGTGAAAGGCACCATTACCGCGATGGTGGAGGGCTGGGTTACCAAAACGTGGGCGAAGAAACATCACCCGCGCTGGTACCGCGAAGTCCGAAAGACAACGGAAAAGAAAACTGAATGAGTATTCGCATAATCCCGCAAGATGAGCTGGGTTCGAGCGAGAAACGCACGGCGGAAGTGATTCCGCCGTTACTGTTCCCCAGACTAAAAAACCTCTACAACCGCCGCGCGGAACGCTTGCGTGAGCTGGCTGAGAGCAACCCGCTTGGCGACTATCTGCGCTTTGCGGCGCTGATCGCCCACGCCCAGGAAGTGGTGCTGTACGACCATCCGCTGCAGATGGACCTGACCGCGCGCATTAAAGAGGCGAGCGAGCAGGGCAAACCGCCGCTGGATATCCACGTTCTGCCGCGCGACAAGCACTGGCATAAGCTGCTGCACTCCCTGATTGCCGAGCTGAAGCCTGAGATGAGCGGCCCGGCGCTGGCGGTGATCGAGAATCTTGAGAAAGCCTCCGAGCAGGAGCTGGAGCAGATGGCGAGCGCGCTGTTTGCCTCTGATTTTGCCTCGGTCAGCAGCGATAAAGCCCCGTTCATCTGGGCTGCCCTGTCGCTCTACTGGGCGCAAATGGCGAGCCTCATCCCAGGTAAAGCCCGCGCTGAATATGGTGAAGCCCGCCAGTTCTGCCCGGTGTGCGGTTCAATGCCGGTCTCCAGCATGGTGCAAATTGGGACCACTCAGGGGTTGCGCTACCTGCACTGCAACCTGTGTGAAACCGAGTGGCACGTAGTGCGCGTGAAGTGCAGCAACTGTGAACAGACCCGCGATCTGCACTACTGGTCGCTGGAAAATGAACAGTCCGCGGTGAAAGCCGAAAGCTGCGGCGACTGCGGCACCTACCTGAAGATTTTGTATCAAGAAAAAGACCCGAAAGTGGAGGCCGTCGCCGACGATCTTGCCACGCTGATACTGGACGCCAAAATGGAGCAGGAGGGCTTTGCCCGCAGCTCTATTAACCCGTTCCTGTTCCCGGGTGAAGGGGAGTAATCTCCTGTGAGAGTGCCGGGCGGCGCAAGCTTGCCCGGCCTACAGTTGATAGGGCGAAACCACCCCTGCTATACCTGCAAAATCTTTGGTATTGCGTGAAATTAACGGGCAGTTTCTGCTCTGAGCTGTGGCCAGAATAATGGCATCAGGAAGTTTCATCCCATGCTTCTCGCGGAGCAATACACTTCTTTCAGCAATCTCACGCGTAATATCGATAATCTCAAAAGCGCCCATAACTGCCGCCGTTTTCGCCTCATGGCCGTGCCTGCGAGCCCCAACCATGACTTCCATCCAGGTAATTAAGCTGATAGCACGATGCGCTGCGGTACGATCGATCGTATCCGCCGCTTCAACACGATTGTTAAAGAGATCGATGAGAATATTGGTATCAAACACTGCCATGTGTTCCACAATTACCACTCCTCGCGTAGCTTACGCTCATACTCCAGCCCGTCTTCTTTCTTGTCTCCCCACAGGCCAAGCGCATCGCGGATAACAGACAAACTCTGCTGGTCGAGATACAGCTCTATGGCTTCCCGCAGCAGTTCAGCACGCGGCTGATTTCTTAGCTGCTTGAGGTTATCCAACCGTTGAATCATGTCATCAGACAAATCGATAAGTATTCTGCCCATATCAAGTTCCGCCAAAACGCTCATATATCACCTTAGTATATCACCCGCGATTAATTTTCAGGCAAAGTACGCTTAGCGAATCCAGGGTTAAAGAACAATTTGAAAATGGCGAGCGCTTTTGCGAGTCGTCTTCCAGAACCCGGACACTACTCCTCCTCGTTCCCGCCCTCTTCATACGCGCCATACGGCTTCGCAGGAAGAACGATATAGGTCCCCTCAAACACCGCGCCCGGTGTTTCATCGCCGAACAGTTCGACCTGCATCTGCACACGTGCCTTGCGGCCTCGCGCCAGGCGGTCGAGATCGCCACCCAGGGCACCCAGGTCGGCGACTGCGCTCGGCTTGCCGCTGATTGGCGCGCTGTAGCGAATATGGGCGTCGGCCAGAATGATGGTGCCGCCAAGATGGCGCTCGCGCAGCATGAGCCAGATAAGCCCCCAACCGGTGAGCGTCGCCAGCGAGAAGAGGCTGCCGGCAAACAGGGTGTGGTGCGGGTTCTGGTTGCCGATCTCCGGCATGGTGGTGATAAATTTTTGCCCGGTGTACTGCTGAATGCGCACCCCCATCTTTTCGCTCAGGGGGATGTGCTGATACCAGGCCTGCTGTAGCTGACCACACCAGTCGGCGCGGTGCAGAATATCATCCAGCGAGGCGATGGGTTTGATCATCAAAAAATGACGAATCGGGGTGGTTTGCGGGGTGGTGATTTCGCCCTGGTTTATGAAACCCAGCTTGGCAAAAAACTCTACCGCGTCTTCGCGCGCGCTACAGGTGACGCGCTTAACACCCTCCTGGCGGGCTACGGACTCCAGCGTCATCGCCATTAATGTGCCCAGACCTTTATCCTGTACGGAAGGGTGCACCGCCATAAAGCGGATAGAGGCTTCATTATCGGCATTGATATAGAGCCGCCCAACCGCGACAAGATTGCCCTCTTCATCCATCACCATCTGGTGATGCGCCATCGCGTCCCAGGCGTCGCGTTCCGACCCTTTCGGCTGATGTAATGGCTTACGTAACATCTCCCAGCGGAACTGGTAGTAAAGCGCTAACTCTTCTTCCGTTTGCGGTACTCGAAGGTGATACATAGCTGTACTCTCTCTGGTTACCCGCGGCCATACCGTCAGCTCACTCATATCTGGAGCCAGAAAGTGACAGGGCCATCATTTACCAGCGAAACCTGCATATCCGCAGCGAATCGTCCGGTCTGTGTATGCATCTCTTGCTGGCGGCAACGCTCAACAAAGTATTCATAGAGCGCTTCTGCCCGATCCGGCGCCGCCCCTTTAGAAAAGCCGGGGCGCATGCCGCGCTCGGTATCAGCCGCCAGCGTAAACTGTGACACCACCAGCACGCTGCCACCCGCCTGCTGGACGTTAAGGTTCATCTTGCCATCCGCATCGCTGAAGATGCGGTAACCCAACACGCGTTCGCATAAGCGGTTGGCTTTTTGCTCGTCGTCATCCCTTTCGACACCTAACAGGACTAAAAGTCCCGGACCAATTTCACCCGTCACTTCCCCCTCCACGGTGACGCTGGCACGGGTTACGCGCTGAATCAATGCAATCATGGTTGGTCTGCTTCTCGTTGTTTTTCGGCTTCTGCTGCTTTTTTTAGCTCGCGGTATACCCCGAGAGTGACAGTAATTTCCGCGCCAAGCAAGACGATACACCACGTCCAGTAAACCCAGAGGAACAAAATGGGGATCACCGCCAGCACGCCGTAAATCAGTTGATAGGAGGGGAACATGGTGATGTAAAGCGCGAATCCTTTCTTGCCCAGTTCAAACAGCAGAGCGGCAACCAGCGCGCCCACCATCGCATCCCGGTTAGGCACGCGCGTCGTAGGCACAATACTGTATAGCAGCCAGAAAGCGAGCCAGGAGAGGAACAGCGGAAAGATCCGCAGCACATCGTCAATCACGCTGTTGAGATCGCTGGCCCAACGCAAAGAGAGCAGATAGGAACTGATCGCCAGACTGGCTCCAGCCAGTAATGGCCCCAGGGTCAGGATCATCCAGTAGACCGCAAACGAGTAAACTTTAGGCCGTGCGCGGGTGCTGCGCCAGATAGTGTTCAGGGCACTATCAATGGCATACATCAGCAACAGCGCAGTGACAATAAGGCCCACCGCCCCGACCGCCGTCATCTTGCTGGAGTTAGCAACAAACTGCTCAATGTAGTTCTGGATGACATCCCCGGTTGCCGGCATAAAGTTGGCAAAGACAAAATGCCGCAACTGCAGGCTGACATCCGAAAACATCGGAAAGGCGGCGAAAAGCGCAAAGATGACCGCTACCAGCGGCACCAGAGAGAGCAACGACACATAGGCAAGGTTACCTGCCAGCGTGGTCATGTTGTCCTCATCAATGCGGTGCCAGAGAAGTTTTAGCCACGCACGCAGCGGCCTGGTGTGGTGGCTGGCTTTTTGATGAACGTTTTTTAGCATAACTGCTTCGCAAAGTAGTTCGGTATCGTCTCTTTTCCGGTCACCAGAATTGATGTGATACCTGCCTGGTTAGCTCCCTCTATATTATCGACGTTATCGTCAAAAAAGACGGCATCGGCGGCAGAGAATCCTTCCGCCTGCAGAACGGCCTGATAGATGCGCGCCTCCGGCTTACGCATTCCCATCTCCTGAGAGAGATAGATCTTGTCCGCAGCCGCTTTCACTTCGGGATACTCTTCTGGCCAGAAGGTGGTGTGCAGACGATTGGTGTTGGAAAGTACCACCACCCGATGCCCCTGCTCGCGCAGTTTGTGCATGATGGCAATCACTTCAGGGCGGATACCGACAAAGACCGCCTGCCATCCATGGGAAAATTGCTCGTAACTGAGGGGGAGGGCCATCTCATGGCAGAGCTTTTCGGCAAAAACTTCATCCGAAATCTCACCGCGCTCATGCTGATGAAAAGCCTCGCCCATCGTAAAACTTTGTTTAAGCGTCGCCAGCGGCACGCGACTGAAATTACTCCAGGCGCCCAGCACGCGATTGAAGTCGATATCGACAATTACGTTTCCTAAATCAAAGATATAGAGCATTTCTCTCTCCTTGTTTGCCGTGAAAAGTAACTGTAGCGGGAAAGGAGATGTTTGGCTATGCGCCAGCTTCAGCTTAAAGAAAGGAACGGCCCGACGCTCACCGTCGGACCGGAAGAGGGTTAACCCGCCTGCTGTTCGTCGTTTGAATTGACTTCAATGACTTCAACTTTGCTCGATTTAAGGTGCGTTTGCAGCGCGGAGCCGGGTAGCTCGTCAGTAAAGAGCGCCGTCGCCTGCGCCACGTTACCAATTTCAACCGCAGCAGAGGCGTGATATTTCGTATGATCGGCCGCCAGTAAGATATGTCGGGCGTGGGCCATCATGGTTTTCACCACGCTGGCTTCATTGACATCGAACTCCATCATCGCGCCGTCTTGCTCGATCGCGCCGACGCTGGTCACCAGATAATCTGCGCGAAAGCCAGAGATGAACGCCGTGGCGGCAGGCCCGATAATGCCTCCATTGTGCGGGCGCAGCGTGCCGCCGGGGACCATCACCTCAAAACGTGGATTCTTATAAAGAATGTGCGCCACCCGCAGGCTGTTGGTGATGATGCGCAGATGATTATGGTTAAGCAGCGCCCGGGCAACGTGCTCCACGGTCGTCCCGATAGTGATAAAGATGGTTGAGCCATCGGGAATGTAGTCGGCAATGGCTTCGGCTATCGCCCGCTTCTCTTCGGTCATGGAGACTTCGCGCTGCTCGAAGGCGGTGTTAACTACGCTGGATGCCCTGCCCGCGCCGCCATGATGACGCGTAATCAGCCCCTGCTGACTCAGCTTGCGAATATCCCGGCGCACCGTTTGCGTGGAGACATCCAGCAGTTGCGCCAGTTCATCAATGTTCATATAGCCACGGTCGGCAATCAGCGTTAGCAGCTGATCGTGACGCGGGTTGCCGGTCAGTTCGGTAAGGCTCATGGGCTGTCCTCTGAAAACCATCACGCCCCGCATTTTATACAAAAAGTGACAAAAAAGAGCGGGTTTGATCACAGTCAGGTATACCAGCCCGTCCGCCAGGCTTCGTGCATTTCAGTGCTGCAACAGCGCTGGCGAAGCGTACCGCTTCCAGCGGGGATCGCTTTTGCCCCAGGCCAACCGCCAGCGCACCGTGGAAAACATCCCCCGCCCCGGTGGTATCAACCACCTCTACCTCAAAGCCCGGCTGATGACATAGCGCGCCGTTCTCCAGCCAGAAGCAACCGTCTCGCCCCTGGGTGACATAAACATGTCCATTTGTGAGCGTTTGTGCTTTTTTCAGCGCCTCTTCGACTTCCTCCCGCTGCGTTAAACGCCGCAGTCCCGGCGCAGAGAAGGCTGCGTGATCGCTTAAGGTAATCAGCTCCGCGATATCCTGCGGGGTGACATCCGCATCAAGCAGGGTCGGCACGCCCTGCTGGCGGGCAAGGGTAAACGCCTCTCTGGCCCCCTCATGCCAGCGCACGTCTGCTAATACGACATCCCACTGAGAAAAGTCGATTTCATGCAGCCAGTCTGCCGAAGCAGGGAGATCCGGGCTGGGATAGTTGGCAATAACGCGTTCCCCACCTGCATCCACCAGCACGGCGGACTGGGACGAGCGAGCACCTTTCACGACGCGCGTATAGCGGGTATTCACCCCCAGGGATTCCAGCTCCGTGAGCAATCTTGTCCCGGTATCGTCGTCCCCCACCCGGCCAATAAAATCCACTTCCGCGCCCAGCTTTGCCGCCGCCACCGCCGCGGTTGCTGCCGGGCCGCCGCCCACTTCCGTATAATTTTTTGCGACATATTTCCCACCTTCCTTCGGTAAATCATCGAGATACCAGATGCGATCCAGCACGGTGATGCCGACACAAACGATGCGAGTCATGGTGATTCCTTCTGCGTTTTCTGTTGCTCTCATTTTAATTTCACCAAATGTTTAAAAAGTGACCCATGTCTATTTTTTGACTATAAATTACAAATACGATCAAAAACAGACAACATAAACGCGCAGAAATTGACACGATATGACAGGAGAGAGGCATGTCAGCAATCGCATTTATCGGTTTAGGACAGATGGGCGCGCCAATGGCGAAGAATCTGTTGAAGCAAGGTCACCAGCTTCATGTCTTTGATGTGAACCCCCAGGCGGTTCAGACGCTGGTTGCAAGCGGTGCCCAGGCAGCAACTACGCCCGCGCAGGCTGCAATGGACGCCGAATTCGTTATCACCATGCTGCCCAACGGTGATCTGGTGCGCAGCGTACTGTTCGGCGAGCACGGCGTGTGCGAAGGGTTATCCCGCAATGCGCTGGTGATCGATATGTCCACCATTCATCCCCTGCAAACCGACGCCCTGATCCGCGACATGGCTGAACGCGGCTTCAGCCTGATGGATGTGCCCGTCGGGCGCACCTCAGACCACGCCATCGCCGGCACGCTGCTCCTGCTGGCAGGCGGTACGGCGCAGCAGGTTGAGCGCGCCACCCCCGTCTTAATGGCGATGGGCAATGAGCTGATTAACGCCGGCGGGCCGGGCATGGGCATCCGCGTGAAGCTCATCAATAACTACATGAGTATCGCCCTGAACGCCCTCTCCGCCGAGGCGGCCGTGCTGTGTGAAGCCCTCGGCCTCTCCTTTGACGTGGCGCTGAAGGTAATGAACGGCACCCCTGCGGGCAAAGGCCACTTCACCACCTCCTGGCCGAACAAGGTGCTGAAAGGGGATCTTTCTCCCGCCTTCATGATCGACCTTGCACATAAAGATCTGGGGATCGCCCTGGACGTGGCCAACCAGCTCCACGTTCCGATGCCGCTGGGCGCCGCCTCCCGCGAAGTTTACAACCAGGCCCGCGCCGCCGGGCGTGGGCGCGAAGACTGGACAGCCATTCTCGAACAGGTTCGCGCATCCGCCGGGCTGAAAAAATCACACTGATACGAAAGGACTGAGGAATGACGATGTACACCCTGAAAGATATCACCCGACCTTCCGGCGGTTTTGCCATGCTGGCCGTCGATCAGCGCGAAGCGATGCGCCTGATGTTTGCTGCGGCAGGCGCGCCGGTGCCGGTCACGGACCAGCATCTGACGGATTTTAAGGTTAACGCGGCGAAAATTCTGTCGCCATACGCCTCCGCGATCCTCGTCGACCAGCAGTTCTGCTATCGCCAGATCGTGGAGCAGCAGGCGGTTGCGAAAAGCTGCGCGATGATTGTGGCCGCTGACGAGTTTATTCCGGGGAACGGTATTCCTGTCGACAGCGTGGTGATCGACAAGAACGTCGACGCGCAGGCGGTCAAACGCGATGGCGGCAAGGCGCTGAAGCTGCTGGTGCTGTGGCGCAGCGACGAAGATCCGCAGCAGCGTCTGGAGATGGTGAAGGCGTTCAACACGCTGTGTCACGACAACGGTCTGTTGAGCATTATCGAGCCGGTGGTGCGTCCGCCGCGCCGCGGTGCCGCGTTTAACCGCGAGCAGGCGATTATCGACGCGGCCAAAGAGCTGGGAGACAGCGGTGCCGATCTCTACAAAGTGGAGATGCCGCTGTTTGGCAAAGGCACGCAGCAGGCGCTGCTGGCGGCCTCGCAGAAGCTCAACGAACAGATCAACATGCCCTGGGTCATCCTCTCCTCCGGCGTGGACGACAAGCTCTTCCCGCGTGCCGTAAGCGTGGCGATGCAGGCGGGCGCGTCAGGCTTTTTAGCCGGTCGCGCCGTCTGGTCATCGGTGATTGGCCTGCCGGACACCGGGCTGATGCTCCGCGATATTTCTGTACCAAAACTACAGCGTCTGGGCGAGATCGTCGACGAAATGATGGCCCGCCGTTAAGAGAGGACCCGAATATGAAATGGTTTAACACCCTGAGCCATAACCGCTGGCTCGAACAAGAGACCGACCGCATTCTCGACTTCGGCAAAAACGCCGCCGTTCCCACCGGCTTTGGCTGGCTGGGCAATAACGGCCAGGTTCGCAGCGATATGGGCACGCATCTGTGGATCACCGCCCGTATGCTGCACGTCTACGCGGTGGCCGCCAATATGGGGCGCCCGGGTGCATACGCCCTGGTTGAGCACGGCATCAATGCCCTGAACGGCCCGCTGCGCGACAAACAGCATGGCGGCTGGTACGCCTGCGTTAACGATGAAGGGGTGATGGATGCCTCCAAGCAGGGCTATCAGCACTTCTTCGTGCTGCTCGGCGCGGCGAGCGCCGTTACCACCGGACACCCGCAGGCGCGCAAGCTGCTGGACGACGCCATCGAGGTGATTGAGCGCTACTTCTGGAGCGAACAGGAGCAGATGTGCCTGGAATCCTGGGACGAAGCCTTCAGCAAAACGGAAGATTACCGTGGCGGCAACGCCAATATGCACGCCGTGGAAGCCTTCCTGATCGTCTATGACGTCACTCACGATCGCAAATGGCTCGACCGCGCCCTGCGCATCGCCTCGGTGATTATTCACGACGTGGCGCGCAAGGGTAAGTATCGCGTTAACGAGCATTTTGACACCAACTGGAACCCGATCCGCGACTACAACATCGATAACCCTGCCCACCGTTTCCGCGCCTACGGCGGTACGCCGGGACACTGGATTGAGTGGGGCCGTCTGATGCTGCATCTGCGCGCCGCGCTGGAAGCCCGCTTTGAAACTCCGCCGGCGTGGCTGCTGGAGGATGCAAAAGGACTGTTCCACGCCACCATCCGCGATGCCTGGGCGCCGGACGGGGCCGACGGCTTCGTCTACTCCGTCGGCTGGGATGGTAAGCCTATTGTGCGCGAACGCGTGCGCTGGCCGATCGTCGAAGCGATGGGCACGGCCTATGCCCTCTATACCGTGACCGGCGAGGCGCAGTACGAAGCCTGGTATCAGAAATGGTGGGATTACTGCATCAAATACCTGATGGATTACGAGAACGGCTCCTGGTGGCAGGAGCTGGATGCCAATAACGAAGTGACTACTAAGGTCTGGGACGGCAAGCAGGATATTTACCATCTGCTGCACTGCCTGGTGATCCCGCGCTTACCGCTGGCGCCAGGGTTAGCCCCAGCCGTTGCCGCCGGCTTACTGGATAGCCAGGCCAAATAATAAAAACGGAGATCTTATGCGTACCCTACACAATATTAATTTGAAAACTCACGATCGCGGTTTCACCCTGCACTGGCAGGATCGCCTGATTTTATCCCATTCGCCCGACGCCCCCTGCCTGTGGATCGGCGCAGGCGTTGCCGATATTGAGATGTTCCGCGGCAATTTCAGCATTCAGGATAAGCTCAACGAAAAGATTGCCCTGACCGACGCGACCGTCACGCAGCAAAAGGCGGGCTGGGCGATCCGCTTCACCCGTGGCGATGCGGTAAGCGCCACGCTGCTGGTGGATCTTGATACGGAAGGCCGCCTGACGTTAAAGCTCAAAAACGATGCCACCCACCATAACCGCATCTGGCTGCGGCTGGCGGCCCAGCCTGAAGATCATATCTACGGCTGCGGGGAGCAGTTCTCCTACTTCGACCTGCGCGGCAAGCCGTTCCCGCTGTGGACCAGCGAACAGGGGGTGGGCCGCAATAAGCAGACTTACGTGACCTGGCAGGCCGACTGCAAAGAGAACGCGGGCGGGGATTACTACTGGACCTTCTTCCCGCAACCCACCTTTGTGAGCACCCAGAAGTACTACTGCCACGTGGATAACAGCTGCTACATGAACTTCGACTTCAGTGCGCCAGACTTCCACGAGCTGGCGTTCTGGGAAGATAACGCCACGCTGCGCTTCGACTGCGCAGAAACCTATGTCGATCTGCTGGAAAAACTCACCGGCCTGCTGGGGCGTCAGCCGGAGCTGCCGGACTGGGTTTACGACGGGGTGACGCTGGGTATTCAGGGCGGCACCGACGTGTGCCAGCAGAAGCTTGACCTCATGCGCGAAGGTGGCGTGAAGGTGAACGGCATCTGGGCGCAGGACTGGTCCGGCATCCGCATGACCTCCTTCGGCAAACGCGTGATGTGGAACTGGAAGTGGAACAGCGAGCTCTATCCGCAGCTTGATGAGCGTATTGCGCAGTGGAAACAGGAAGGGGTACAGTTCCTCTCCTATATCAACCCCTACGTCGCCAGCGACAAAGATCTCTGCGAAGAGGCGGCAAAACGCGGCTATCTGACCAAAAATGCCGACGGCAAGGAGTACCACGTCGAGTTCGGCGAGTTCTACGCGGGCGTAATCGACCTGACCAACCCGGAAGCCTACGGTTGGTACAAAGAGGTGATCAAAAAGAACCTGATCGAGCTGGGCTGCGGCGGCTGGATGGCCGATTTTGGGGAATATCTGCCAACCGATACCTTCCTGCACAACGGCGTCAGCGCGGAGATCATGCATAACGCCTGGCCTGCCCTGTGGGCGAAATGTAACTACGAGGCGCTGGAGGAGACCAGCAAGCTTGGGGAGATCCTGTTCTTTATGCGCGCAGGTTACACCGGCAGCCAGAAGCACTCGGTGATGATGTGGGCGGGGGATCAGAACGTCGACTGGAGCCTGGACGACGGTCTGGCGTCCGTCGTACCTGCTGCGCTGTCTCTGGCGATGACCGGCCACGGGCTGCACCACAGCGACATCGGCGGCTATACCACCCTGTTCGAGATGAAACGCAGCAAAGAGCTGCTGCTGCGCTGGTGCGATTTCAGCGCCTTTACGCCGATGATGCGTACCCACGAAGGCAACCGTCCTGGCGACAACTGGCAGTTCGACGGCGACGCCGAAACCATCGCCCACTTTGCGCGTATGACCACCGTCTTCACCACCCTGAAGCCCTATATCAAAGCTGCCGTCGCGCAGAACGCGAAAAGCGGCCTGCCGGTGATGCGCCCGCTGTTCCTGCACTATGAAGAGGACGCGCGCGCCTACACGCTGAAATACCAGTATCTGTTTGGCCGCGATCTGCTGGTGGCGCCCGTGTATGAAGAGGGCCGCCATGACTGGTCGCTCTATCTGCCGCAGGACAGCTGGGTCAATGCGTGGACGGGTGAAACCTGCCAGGGCGGTGATGTGACCGTTGAGGCCCCACTCGGCAAACCGCCGGTCTTCTATCGCCAGCAAAGCGAATGGGCAGATCTGTTTAGCACCTTACGTCATATCTGATAAGGCTCGCCCGCAGGGAGACCTGCGGGCAGACGGAGAACAATAATGAGTCAACATACTTCTGATCCGGCAACCCTACGCCTGCCGTTTAAAGAAAAACTCGCCTACGGGATGGGCGATCTCGGCTCTAACATCCTGCTGGATATCGGCACGCTCTATCTGCTGAAGTTCTACACCGATGTGCTGGGCCTGCCGGGGACCTACGGCGGGATCATCTTCCTGATTGCCAAGTTCTTTACCGCCTTCACCGATATGGGCACCGGGATCATGCTCGACGCCCGGCGCAAGATCGGCCCGAAAGGAAAATTCCGCCCGTTCGTACTGTATGCCGCCTTCCCGGTGACGCTGCTGGCGATTGCCAACTTCGTCGGCACGCCGTTTGAAATCACCGGTAAAACGGTGATGGCGACGGTGCTCTTCATGCTGTACGGCCTGTTCTTCAGCATGATGAACTGCTCTTACGGCGCGATGGTGCCCGCCATTACCAAAAACCCGGACGAGCGCGCCTCGCTGGCCGCCTGGCGTCAGGGCGGTGCCACGCTTGGCCTGCTGCTCTGTACCGTCGGTTTTGTCCCGGTAATGAACCTGATTGAGGGCAATGACCAGCTTGGCTATATCTTTGCCGCCACCCTTTTCTCGCTGTTCGGGCTGTTCTTTATGTGGTGGTGCTATAAGGGCGTGACCGAGCGTTACGTCGAGACGCAGCCTGCTAATCCGGCGCAAAAACCGGGACTGTTGCAGTCGTTTCGCGCCATCGCCGGGAACCGTCCGCTGTTTATTCTCTGCATCGCCAACCTCTGCACGCTGGGTGCCTTTAACGTCAAGCTCGCCATTCAGGTCTACTACACGCAGTACGTGCTGAACGACCCGATCCTGCTGTCATACATGGGCTTCTTCAGCATGGGCTGTATTTTTATCGGCGTCTTTATGATGCCCGGCGCGGTGCGGCGCTTCGGCAAGAAAAAGGTCTATATCAGCGGGCTGATGATTTGGGTGGCGGGCGATCTGCTCAACTACTTCTTCGGCGGTGGCTCGGTGAGCTTTGTGGCGTTCTCCTGTCTGGCCTTCTTTGGCTCCGCATTTGTGAACAGCCTGAACTGGGCGCTGGTGTCCGATACCGTGGAATATGGCGAGTGGCGCACCGGCGTGCGCTCTGAGGGGACGGTTTACACCGGCTTTACCTTCTTCAGGAAGGTATCCCAGGCACTGGCGGGCTTCTTCCCGGGGATGATGCTTACCCAGATCGGCTATGTGCCCAACGTGGTGCAATCCGCCGGGACCGTTGAAGGGCTGCGGCAGCTGATATTTATCTACCCCAGCCTGCTGGCAGTCATCACCATTGTGGCGATGGGCTGTTTCTACAACCTCAACGAAAAGATGTATGTGCGCATCGTGGAAGAGATCGAACTGCGTAAACGTACGGCATAAATGACGAGATGGAGCGCCCTATGGGCGCTCTGAGGATCGACCATGACACATAACACTGATCCGTTAACCCTGAAATTGAGCCTGCGAGAGAAGTGCGCCTACGGGATGGGCGATTTTGGCTCGAATCTGATGCTCTGTATCGGCACGCTCTATCTGCTGAAGTTTTACACCGACGAACTGGGCATGCCCGCGTTCTATGGTGGCATTATTTTTTTGGTGGCGAAGTTCTTTACCGCCTTTACCGACATGCTGACCGGCGTGCTGGTGGACTCCCGGCGAAATATCGGCGCACGGGGAAAATTCCGGCCCTTTATTCTCTATGCTTCGGTACCCGTTGCGCTGGTTGCCGCGGCGCAGTTTATGGCTAACGACTTTAGCCTGACGGTGAAAACGGCTATCGCCACCGTGCTCTTTATGATGTTCGGCCTCTGCTATAGCCTGATGAACTGCGCCTACGGTGCGATGGTCCCGGCCATCACCAAAAACCCGAACGAGCGCGCGCAGCTGGCGGCGTGGCGTCAGGGCGGCGCAACGGTGGGGTTGTTGCTCTGCACCGTCGGCTTTATGCCCATTCAGGCGCTGTTCGTCAGCCAGCCCTCCCTCGGCTATCTGGTTGCCGCTCTGGTGTTTGTCACCGGCGGGCTGTTCTGCATGTGGTGGTGCTATAGCGGCGTGAAAGAGCGCTATGTGGAGGTCACACCCGATCACCATAAACCCGGCATTCTGAAATCGTTCTGCGCGATTTTCCGCAACCCGCCGCTGCTGGTCTTATGCATCGCCAACCTCTGTACCCTTGCCGCCTTTAACATCAAGCTGGCGATTCAGGTCTATTACACCCAGTACGTGCTGAACGATCTGCACCTGCTGTCGTGGATGGGCTTTTTCAGCATGGGCTGTATTCTGGTCGGCGTGTTTCTGGTGCCCGGCGCGGTTAAGCGTTTCGGCAAAAAACCGGTTTACCTGGGCGGGCTGACGCTATGGGCGGTGGGCGACGTGCTGAACTTCTTCTGGGGGAGCAACTCCCTGCTGTTTGTGCTCTTTTCCTGTATGGCCTTTTTCGGCACCGCTTTCGTCAACAGCCTGAACTGGGCCCTGGTGCCGGATACCGTTGATTATGGCGAGTGGAAAACCGGCATTCGCGCCGAAGGGTCGGTTTATACCGGCTATACCTTCTCGCGCAAAATCTCCGCGGCCCTCGCCGGTTTCTTGCCTGGCATTATGCTGACCCAGATCGGTTACGTGCCCCATGCGGTGCAGAGCGCAGGCACGCTGCTGGGGCTGCGCCAGCTTATTTTTCTCTGGCCCTGCGGCCTGGCGATTATCGCCGCCATCACGATGGGACTCTTTTATAAACTCAACGAAGCGCGCTTCGCCTTTATTATTGAGGAGATTGCAAAACGAAAAAAACCATCAGCGAATACCCCTGAGATAACCACCAACGATAAAGCGTCAGCAGTCACTTTATAACAATAAATCCGGCCATTAATCCCTTCCCTCTCTATGGGAGGGGTGGCCTTTCTTTATCTGATACATGGATAAGTTATGAAAAGAATCATTACTGTACTGATCGTGTCGTCTGTCTCCTGCCCGGTATTTGCCGGGGCGTATGTCGAAACACGAGAAGCATACAATACGGCCTCCGAGCTACATGAGGTGATCCTGCGAGCCGGCTATAACTTCGATATGGGCGCGGGGCTGATGTTCACCAACGCTTATAACGTGGGGAGATGGGATGAGCTTAAGCACAGCTATAACGAAATAGAGGGGTGGTATCCGCTCTTTAAACCCACCGACAAACTCACTTTCCAGCCAGGCGGTTTAATTAACGACAGCAGCGCAGGGTCGGGTGGCGCTGTTTATTTAGATACCAACTACAAATTTACGGATGGGTTCAATCTGACGTTCCGCTATCGCTATAACCACAACAATTACGATACGCCGGACTATAACGGGCAGATGGATAAGAACGACACGCACGAGTTTGCTAACTACTGGAATTTTAAAGTGACGGATGCGTTTTTCTACACCTTTGAGCCGCACTTTTTCCAGCGGGTAAATGATTACCACAGTAAGAATGGCAAAGATCACCACTGGGAAATAACGAACAAGTTCAGCTATAAAATCGACAGAAACTGGCTGCCGTACCTCGAACTCCAGTGGCTGGACAGATGGAATGATTACAACCGCGAGCAGTACCGAATCCGTTTGGGCGTGCGGTACGCGTTCTAATAAAAAAGCCGCTGATCGCTCAGCGGCTTTTTACCTGCCGGGAGGCGCATGCGCTTACCCGGCCTACAGACTGACTGTATTAATCTTCTTTTGAACCGCGCATTGCACGTTTACGATCGTTTTCAGTCAGGTGACGTTTACGGATACGGATAGACTGTGGTGTTACTTCTACCAGTTCGTCGTCATCGATGAATTCCAGAGCCTGCTCCAGCGTCATCTTAACCGGTGGAACCAGAACCGTTGCTTCGTCAGTACCGGACGCACGCATGTTGGTCAGTTTCTTACCGGTCAGGCAGTTTACCGTCAGGTCGTTAGAACGGCTGTGAATGCCGATGATCTGGCCTTCGTAAACTTCTGCACCGTGACCCAGGAACAGCTTACCGCGATCCTGCAGGCTGAACAGGGCGAACGCAACCGCTTTACCCTGACCGTTGGAGATCAGAACGCCGTTGTTACGCTGACCCACTTCACCCGGACGAACGTCGTCGTAGTGGCTGAAGGTAGAGTACAGCAGACCGGTACCGGAAGTCATGGTCATGAACTCAGAACGGAAGCCGATCAGGCCACGGCTTGGGATCACGTAGTCGAGACGTACGCGGCCTTTGCCATCTGGATTCATGTTTTTCAGGTCGCCTTTACGCTCACCCAGAGCCTGCATTACAGAACCCTGATGCTGCTCTTCAACGTCCAGCGTCACGTTCTCGAATGGCTCTTGTTTACGGCCATCGATTTCACGGAAGATAACTTTCGGACGGGAAACCGCCATTTCGAAACCTTCACGACGCATGTTTTCGATCAGAACAGACAGGTGCAGCTCACCACGACCAGAAACGCGGAATGCATCAGCGTCTTCGGTTTCTTCAACGCGCAGCGCAACGTTGTGCACCAGCTCTTTGTTCAGGCGGTCAAGGATCTGACGGGAGGTAACGAACTTACCTTCTTTACCACAGAACGGAGAGGTGTTGACGTTGAAGAACATGGTTACGGTCGGCTCATCAACAGACAGCGCTGGCAGCGCTTCCACATTCTGCGGGTCGCAGATGGTGTCAGAGATGTTCAGCTCGCCCAGACCGGTGATAGCGATGATGTCGCCAGCTTCCGCAATGTCGCTCTCGATACGCTCAAGGCCCAGGTGAGTCAGCACTTTACCGACTTTACCGTTACGGGTTTTACCTTCGCTATCGATGATAGTGACCTGCTGGTTTGGCTTCACTTTACCGCGCTTGATACGACCAATGCCGATTACACCAACGTAGTTGTTGTAGTCCAGCTGAGAGATCTGCATCTGCAGGGTACCGTCGAGATCGACGTTTGGTGCCGGAACATGGTCAACAATCGCCTGGTACAGCGGGGTCATGTCTTCAGCCATGTCTTCGTGGTCCAGACCAGCGATACCGTTCAGCGCAGACGCATAAACGATCGGGAAGTCCAGCTGTTCGTCGGTCGCATCCAGGTTAACGAACAGGTCGAAGACCTGATCAACAACCCAGTCAGGACGCGCGCCAGGACGGTCAACTTTGTTGATTACCACGATTGGCTTCAGGCCATGGGCGAATGCTTTTTTGGTTACGAAGCGCGTCTGCGGCATTGGGCCGTCAAATGCGTCAACCACCAGCAGCACGGAATCCACCATGGACATCACGCGCTCAACTTCACCACCGAAGTCGGCGTGCCCTGGGGTATCAACGATGTTGATACGGTAGTCATTCCATTTGATCGCGGTGTTTTTAGCGAGGATGGTAATCCCACGCTCTTTCTCCAAATCGTTGGAGTCCATCACGCGTTCTTGAGTTTCGGCACGCGCATCGAACGTACCGGATTGCTGCAGCAGCTTATCAACCAGGGTAGTTTTACCATGGTCAACGTGCGCGATGATGGCGATATTACGCAGATTTTCGATCACAACTTTGCCTCAGGCATTAGAAATAGCGCGTTATTGTACACGGATTAATCGCACTACAAAACAGGATCACAAACATCCCCCGCAAACAAGTATCGCAGAGATGCTTTGTGATCGCTTTCACGGAGCGGTAAAAGGGCACTTTAACGTAAATTGCACCAATATGGTGCTCAATGTTCACATTGAAGCACTATAATGGTGCAACAAAACCACCGTGGTGCAGCCCTTTTGCACTACGGTGCGCATGATAGCGCCTTTTTGGGGTGTTTTAAAAGTTGGCACAGATTTCGCTTTATAAAAAATACGGCAACAAAAGGCACCACCGCCTGCCTTATACAGAATTTGAAGACCTCGTTACCACGACGACAATGACCAATCTGGAGAGTTAAGTATGTCCGCTGAACACGTTTTGACGATGCTGAACGAACATGAAGTGAAGTTTGTTGATCTGCGCTTCACCGATACCAAAGGTAAAGAACAGCACGTCACTATTCCTGCTCATCAGGTGAATGCCGAATTCTTTGAAGAAGGCAAAATGTTTGACGGCTCCTCCATTGGTGGCTGGAAAGGTATCAACGAATCCGACATGGTTCTGATGCCTGACGCATCTACTGCCCTCATTGACCCGTTCTTCGAAGAGTCTACCCTGATCATCCGTTGCGATATTCTTGAGCCAGGCACCCTGCAGGGTTACGACCGCGACCCACGCTCTATCGCTAAACGCGCTGAAGAGTATCTGCGCTCCACCGGCATCGCAGACACCGTTCTGTTCGGGCCAGAGCCAGAGTTCTTCCTGTTCGACGACATCCGTTTTGGTGCGACCACTTCCGGTTCCCACGTTGCTATCGATGATATCGAAGGCGCATGGAACTCCTCCACCAAATACGAAGGCGGTAACAAAGGTCACCGTCCAGCCGTTAAAGGCGGTTACTTCCCGGTTCCACCGGTTGACTCTTCCCAGGACATCCGTTCTACCATGTGTCTGATTATGGAAGAGATGGGTCTGGTTGTTGAAGCCCATCACCATGAAGTTGCAACTGCTGGCCAGAACGAAATCGCCACCCGTTTCAACACCATGACCAAGAAAGCGGACGAAATTCAGATCTACAAATACGTTGTTCACAACGTTGCGCACCGCTTCGGTAAAACCGCGACCTTCATGCCAAAACCAATGTTTGGCGACAACGGTTCCGGTATGCACTGCCACATGTCCCTGTCCAAGAACGGGACTAACCTGTTCGCTGGCGACAAGTATGCGGGTCTGTCCGAGCAGGCACTGCACTACATCGGTGGTGTTATCAAACACGCTAAAGCGATCAACGCCCTGGCGAACCCAACCACTAACTCTTACAAGCGTCTGGTCCCAGGCTACGAAGCGCCAGTAATGCTGGCCTACTCTGCCCGTAACCGTTCTGCTTCTATCCGTATTCCGGTGGTAGCTTCTCCGAAAGCACGTCGTATCGAAGTGCGCTTCCCGGACCCAGCTGCTAACCCATACCTGTGCTTCGCAGCACTGCTGATGGCGGGTCTGGACGGTATCAAGAACAAGATCCACCCGGGCGAAGCGATGGACAAAAACCTGTACGACCTGCCGCCAGAAGAAGCGAAAGAGATCCCACAGGTTGCCGGTTCTCTTGAAGAAGCCCTGCTGGCGCTGGACGCAGACCGCGAGTTCCTGACTGCGGGCGGCGTGTTCACTGACGAAGCGATCGATGCTTACATCGCACTGCGTATGGAAGAGAACGACCGCGTTCGCATGACTCCGCACCCGGTTGAGTTCGAACTGTACTACAGCGTCTAATCTTCAATCCCTGTCGCGCGGCCTTTTCCGCGCGAGATTGATAGCCGTTTTTTTTGTTGCCGTGGAAACTTTTCAGCCCATCTTCGGATGGGCTTTTTTCACCGCCAACAAGCTGATCTGACGCGTTTTTCGCCGTAAAAACGCTATACTGCACTAAAATAGTGCAAACAACTCCAGGAGACTGCTGAATGGCAACTGGCACGCTGCCCGATGCTGGGCAGATCCTCAATTCTCTTATCAACAGCATTTTACTGGTCGATGACGATCTGGCGGTGCATTACGCCAATCCCGCGGCCCAGCAGTTACTGGCGCAAAGTTCACGCAAACTGTTTGGCGCGCCGCTGCCCGAGCTGTTGAGTTATTTTTCCCTGAATATCGGCCTGATGCAGGAGAGTCTGCAGGCGGGGCAAGGTTTTACCGATAACGAAGTGACGCTGGTGATTGACGGACGCTCGCATATTCTGTCGCTGACCGCACAGCGGCTGCCGGAAGGGCTCATTCTGCTGGAGATGGCGCCGATGGATAACCAGCGTCGCCTGAGTCAGGAGCAGCTCCAGCATGCTCAGCAGATTGCGGCCCGCGATCTGGTGCGCGGCCTCGCCCATGAGATCAAAAATCCGCTCGGCGGCCTGCGCGGCGCAGCGCAGCTGCTCACCAAAGCCCTGCCCGACCCGGCGCTGGCGGAATACACCAACGTCATCATTGAACAGGCCGACCGCCTGCGGAACCTGGTGGATCGCCTGCTGGGACCGCAGCAACCCGGGATGCATATCACTGAAAGCATTCACAAAGTGGCGGAGCGCGTCGTCAAGCTGGTGTCGATGGAACTGCCGGATAACGTCAGGTTAATTCGGGATTACGATCCCAGCCTGCCGGAACTGCCGCACGATCCCGACCAGATTGAACAAGTTTTACTGAATATCGTGCGCAACGCCCTGCAGGCGCTGGGGGCGGAAGGCGGAGAGATTATTCTGCGTACCCGCACCGCCTTTCAGCTCACCCTGCACGGTACGCGCTACCGTCTGGCGGCCCGCATTGATGTGGAAGATAACGGCCCGGGCATTCCTTCCCATTTACAGGACACGCTGTTTTACCCGATGGTCAGCGGCCGTGAAGGCGGGACCGGGCTTGGCTTATCGATTGCCCGTAATTTGATAGATCAGCATTCCGGCAAAATTGAATTTACCAGTTGGCCGGGTCATACCGAGTTTTCGGTTTACCTGCCAATCAGGAAATAGAGGGTTAGGTTATGCAACGAGGGATAGTCTGGGTAGTTGATGACGATAGCTCCATCCGCTGGGTGCTTGAACGGGCGCTTACCGGAGCAGGTTTAAGCTGCACCGCTTTTGAGAGCGGTGCCGACGTGCTTGATGCACTCACCACCAAAACCCCGGATGTGCTGCTGTCCGATATCCGTATGCCGGGGATGGATGGGCTCGCGCTGTTAAAACAGATCAAGCAGCGTCATCCGATGCTTCCGGTCATCATAATGACCGCCCACTCCGATCTGGATGCTGCCGTCAGCGCCTACCAGCAGGGGGCGTTCGATTATCTGCCAAAACCGTTCGATATTGACGAAGCGGTGGCGCTGGTTGAACGCGCCATTAGCCACTATCAGGAACAGCAGCAGCCGCGTAATGCCCCGGTTTTCGGGCCTACCACCGATATCATTGGTGAAGCGCCGGCGATGCAGGATGTGTTTCGCATCATTGGTCGCCTGTCACGCTCCTCCATCAGCGTGCTGATTAACGGCGAGTCAGGCACCGGGAAAGAGCTGGTCGCGCATGCCCTGCATCGCCACAGCCCGCGCGTCAAAGCCCCGTTTATCGCCCTGAATATGGCGGCGATCCCCAAGGATTTGATTGAGTCCGAGCTGTTCGGCCATGAAAAAGGGGCCTTTACCGGCGCTAACACCATCCGTCAGGGCCGCTTTGAGCAGGCCGACGGCGGGACGCTGTTCCTGGATGAGATCGGTGATATGCCTCTCGACGTTCAGACACGTCTGCTGCGCGTGCTGGCGGACGGCCAGTTTTACCGCGTGGGCGGCTACGCCCCGGTCAAAGTGGATGTGCGTATTATCGCCGCCACCCACCAGAACCTGGAGCTGCGCGTCCAGGAGGGCAAATTCCGTGAAGACCTGTTCCACCGCCTGAATGTCATTCGCGTACACCTGCCGCCGCTGCGTGAGCGCCGGGAAGATATCCCGCGCCTGGCGCGTCATTTCCTGCAGGATGCCGCCCGGGAACTGGGCGTGGAAGCCAAGCTGCTGCACCCGGAAACCGAAGCGGCGCTGACGCGTCTGGCCTGGCCGGGTAACGTGCGTCAGCTGGAAAATACCTGCCGCTGGCTGACGGTGATGGCCGCCGGCCAGGAGGTGTTGATTCAGGATCTGCCGCCCGAGCTTTTCGAAACCCACGTTCCGGAAAGCAGCACCGGCCAGAGCCTGCCCGACAGCTGGGCGACACTGCTGGCGCAATGGGCCGATCGCGCGTTGCGCTCCGGTCATCAGGACTTGCTCTCCGAGGCGCAGCCCGAAATGGAGCGCACGCTGCTGACCACCGCGCTGCGCCATACCCAGGGCCACAAGCAGGAGGCGGCACGCCTGCTCGGCTGGGGGCGCAATACCCTGACGCGTAAGTTAAAAGAACTGGGGATGGAGTGATCGCCTCCCCCCTGTGTAAAGAGAGTTAATTAAGCGCAAAGTGATGCTATTTTGCGCTTTACTGTACTGATGAGTTGAGTATGATCTTGCCCGGAAAAGGGGGGGTCATCATGCTGGAATCAATCGTGAATTTGTTGTCTGGCGGCCTTGAAGCCAGCGCAGCAGCGGGACATACACCACAAACGGCCATTGCAGCTGTGCTGTGTGCGGCGCTGGTGGGGTTTTTTAGCTAGCACTTCGCTTACCCGGCCTACGAAAGCGCGAAATGTAGGCCGGGTAAGGCGAAGCCGCCACCCGGCAATGCGGCTTAAATCACCCGCGAGAACTGCTGCATACGGGCTTTCTGCCGCAGATAGGCATCGAAGCACATACAGATATTACGAATCAACAAACGCCCTTTCGGCGTAACTTCAATCGCACTCTCCGTCACCTCCACCAGCCCATCTTTCGCCAGCGGCGCCAGCAGCTTCATGTCTTCCGCAAAGTAATCTTTAAAAACGAGATCCCACTGCGCTTCCACCGCGCGGAAGTCGAGACGGAAGTTACAGATTAGCGCCTTGATCACGTCCCGGCGAATACAGTCGTCGCGGGTTAACGCGATGCCGCGCCACAGCGCGTTGCCGGTTTCATCCACCTGCTGATAGTAGAGCTTCAGCTCTTTCTGGTTTTGCGCATAGCAGTCGCCAATCATGCTGATGGCCGACACGCCCATCCCCAGCAGGTCCGTATCGCCCTGGGTGGTGTAACCCTGGAAGTTACGATGCAGAACGCCTTCTCGCTGGGCAATCGCCAGCTCGTCATCCGGTCGGGCAAAGTGATCCATGCCGATGAACTGGTAGCCGGTCTGGGTTAACGATGTGATGGTTTCCTGCAGGATATCCAGTTTTTGCTGCGCGGATGGCAGATCGGCATCTTTGATTTTGCGTTGGGCAGCAAACAGCGTCGGCAGATGCGCATAGTTGAAGACGCTCAGGCGGTCCGGGTTGAGTTCCGCCACGCGCTTCAACGTGTAGGCGAAACTTTCTGGCGTCTGCTTCGGCAGGCCATAAATCAGATCGATATTGGTGGAGGTGAAGCCAATCTCCCGGGCATGATTTAACAGAGCGAAGATGAACTCTTCATCCTGCTCACGGTTAACCAGCCGCTGGACCTCTTTATTAAAGTCCTGCACGCCCATACTCAGCCGGTTAAACCCTTCGGCACGCAGATGATCGAGCACATCCAGCTCGATTTCCCGCGGGTCCACTTCGATAGAGATTTCAGCATCGCCATTGAAGCGGAAGTTATTCCGCAGCAGGGTCATCAGACGGCTGATTTGCGCTTTATTCAGGTAGGTCGGCGTACCGCCGCCCCAGTGGAGCTGGCTGACGTGACGACCGGCGAACTGCGGCGCGCGATGCAGGATCTCCTGCTCAAGCGCATCCAGATAGTGATCCGCCTTGTGCTGCTGGCGGGTCACAATTTTGTTGCAGCCACAGAAATAGCAGAGCTTGTGGCAGAACGGGATATGAACATACAGAGAGAGCGGGCGGTCAGGGTAACGCGCTACCGCCTGCTGAAACTGGGTTTGACCGAACGCGTCGGAAAACTCCAGCGCAGTGGGATACGAGGTATAACGCGGCCCGGAATAGTTATATTTCTGGATCAGGGCCAGATCCCAGTCGATGGTTGCTACAGACATGCTCACTCCTTCCGTTGGTGTCGCGTTCGTATACGGCGGCCCGTTCTGCCCCCTGTGCGGGCCATGAATCGGGTGCGCAGCCACTTCTGTCGCCGCGACAACCGCCGTAGTTTAACGAATAACCACACCAGATAACATATAACCGGAAGGGTTATTAGCAGGACAATAGAACCTGCCGGGTGCAAATGTTAGTTTCCACCTTTCAACAGGCGCATCATGTCTTCCTGTTTCTCTTCTTCTTCCTCTTCGTCTTCATCGTCGTAAGAGAGGCCAAGCTTCTGCATCAGTTCATCGATGCGATCCAGTTTGGCATCTACCCATGACTGCTCTTCGGCATTCAGGGTTTCGCCCTCTTCAAGACGTTCCAGCAGCGCGTCCAGGCGCTCATCATTCTCCAGCAAATCCAGCTCAGCCTGCGGTGAAAGCATAGGTTTCTCGCTCTTCGGTTTGTGCTGCCTGGTGACCGGGGCATCGGTCACGCCTAATGGAACCGGTTTTTTACTGCCGATACGCGGGTCTTTCTGCTGCTTGTTATTCGCAGACGCGCCCGAAGTACCGCCACTCGCGCGGCTACCCGCAGCATGACCACGATGTTTTTTCTCGCGTTTGCGATCGCGCGCTTCCTGATTCAGTTCTTCGCGCGTTTTGCGGCGTGCTTTAGCAGGACGTTTAGCGCCTGCAGCGGAGGTCGGTTTTTTCATGTGTTTTGTCTTAAAGTCGTTTTCTTGAGTATAGAATTGCGGCGAAATCTAGCAGAAAGCAAGCAAAGAAAAAAGGCGACAGAGCAATCTGTCGCCTTTTTTCCTGACTCACAACCCATTACGGGTCTGACAATCCCTGTTTGCTTACGACTCACCCTGTCTATCCATTAGCAGGTACCGTCCGTGATAGGTTCCATTTCCCTTTGTAACGCCTCCAAGGCGTACGTCTTCCTGACTTTCCTGTGTCTTCGCCTCCTGGCGCTCCTGACCCTAATCCTTAAGTCTGGTTCCTGTCGGCATCCTCGCCGTTGAACGCTACTTTACCGTTTCCGGCTAAACGCACAAGCCACAAACGCGCTTTTACCGAGTATTTCAGACTAAGACTAAAAGTTAATAGGTTGATTTTAATCGTTTTGATTTTTTAATGCGCTGCGATTCTTCTTAAATATCCCATAGTAAAAATGGCAGATCTCTCACAAAGCTCAGGGTTTTTACTTACAGCCGGGTTGCCGATGGGAAAAGCCTTTTCTCTCTGTTCAGGTATAATCCCCCCAACGTTACGAATTTCTGGAGACAACCACGTGACCAACCTGAATTATCACCAGACGCATTTTCTCCTCAGTGCGCCTGATATTCGCCATTTACCCGCCGATACGGGTCTTGAAGTGGCATTTGCTGGCCGGTCCAACGCGGGGAAATCCAGCGCTCTGAATACCCTGACCAATCAGAAAAGCCTGGCGCGTACCTCTAAAACGCCTGGCCGCACCCAGCTGATTAACCTGTTTGAAGTCGCACCGGGCAAGCGCCTGGTGGATTTACCAGGCTACGGCTATGCAGAAGTTCCGGAAGAGATGAAACTCAAGTGGCAGCGCGCGCTGGGGGAATATCTTGAAAAACGTCTGTGTCTGAAGGGCCTGGTCGTCCTGATGGATATTCGTCATCCGCTTAAAGATCTCGATCAGCAGATGATCCACTGGGCCGTAGAGAGCGGGATCCAGGTGCTGGTACTGCTCACTAAAGCCGACAAGCTGGCCAGCGGCGCGCGTAAAGCGCAGGTGAATATGGTGCGTGAAGCCGTGCTGGCGTTTAACGGCGATATCCAGGTAGAGGCGTTTTCTTCGCTGAAGAAGCAAGGCGTGGACAAACTGCGTGAGAAACTGGATATCTGGTACAGCGAGCTGGAACCCGCGTCAGAAGCGGATGAGTAAAGATGGGCGCGGCGATGTCCGCGCTTTTTTTTGCGCTGACCTTATCTTTGCCGCAATAAAAAACGCCCCAGTCATTACTGACTGGGGCGGCTAAAATATTCAGCCAAATCCGATTACGTGAAGTAAAAGGTCTGAAAGATAGAACATCTTACCTCTGTACCCTACGTGGATAACTCTACCCTTTTTTGAACTACAGACAAAGCACTTTTTGTAGTTTTTTTTCATTCTTTACATAGGGAATTCTAATGATCGTCACAAAACGTTCATGGATATGTTGCTTACTTACAGAAAGTGTTCATATCCCAGAAAGCGTTAGTGAGCCTGATCCCAGTTTTCTCCCTGGCCGACTTCCACCAGCAACGGCACATCCAGTTTGACGCTGTTCTCCATCAGTTCATGGATCTTTTTCGAGACCGGCTCCAGATCGTCTTTATGCACCTCAAACACCAGTTCATCGTGTACCTGCATGATCATCCGCACCCGCGGCTGCTCTTTCTCCAGCCAGGCGTCAACGGCGATCATCGCACGTTTGATGATATCTGCCGCCGTCCCCTGCATCGGGGCGTTGATTGCCGCACGTTCGGCACCGGCACGGCGGGCCGCATTACTGGATTTGATGTCCGGCAGATAGAGGCGACGCCCTTCCAGGGTTTCGACATAGCCTTTTTCTTTTGCCTGGGCGCGCGTGTTCTCCATATATTGCAGCACGCCCGGGTAGCGCTCGAAATAGAGATCCATATACTTCTGCGACTCTTTGCGCGGAATATTGAGCTGGCGGGAGAGGCCAAAGGCGCTCATGCCGTAGATAAGGCCAAAGTTGATCGCCTTCGCGCTGCGGCGCTGTTCCCCGGTGACGCTCTCCAGCGGCATACCAAACACTTCGGCTGCCGTGGCCCGGTGAATATCCTGCCCTTCAGCAAAGGCGGTCAACAGCCCTTTATCCCGGGAGAGGTGCGCCATGATGCGCAGCTCAATCTGTGAATAGTCAGCAGAGACTATGACGTAATCCTCTGGCGCAATAAACGCCTGACGGATACGGCGCCCTTCTTCATTACGCACCGGAATGTTTTGCAGGTTAGGATCGGTTGAGGAGAGTCGCCCGGTAGCCGCTACCGCCTGATGGTAAGAGGTGTGTACGCGGCCCGTTTTTGGGTTGATCATCAACGGCAGCTTATCGGTGTAGGTCGATTTTAGCTTTGCCAGCCCACGATACTGAAGGATCACTTTTGGCAGAGGATAGTCCAGCGCCAGCTCCTCAAGTACCTCTTCAGAGGTGGACGGCGCGCCGCCCGGCGTTTTCTTCAGCGGCTTGATACCCTGCTTTTCAAACAGGATGGTCTGCAGCTGTTTAGTGGACGAGAGGTTAAAGGGCTCGCCGGCGATCTCATGCGCTTTTTGTTCCAGCTCGTGCAGACGCAGGGCGATCTCTTCTGAGTGCTTGTGCAACACAGCCGGATCGATTTTCACGCCATTGCGCTCGATGCGGGACAGAACCGGCACCAGCGGCATCTCGATATTCTGGAACACGTTCAGCGGCCCGGCGTGTTTTTGCAGCTTCGGCCACATCTTTAAATGCAGTTGCAGCGTGACGTCAGCGTCTTCTGCCGCATAGTGCCCCGCCTCTTCCAGGGCGATCTGGTTAAAGGTCAGCTGATTCTTGCCCTTACCGGCGATCTGCTCAAAGGTGACGGTTTTATGCTTCAGCCAGCGGTCGGAGAGCGAATCCATATCGTGACGACCGGCGACGCTGTCGAGGATATAGGACTCCAGCATGGTATCGAACGCAATGCCGCGCAGTTCGATACCGTAGTTTTGCAGGATACCGCGATCGAACTTCAGGTTTTGCCCCACCTTCAGCGCTTTTTCATCTTCAAGGATCGGCTTAAGGAGTTCGAGCACGCGCTCACGGGTAAGCTGCTCTGGCGCGTCCAGATAGTCGTGGGCAACCGGCACATAGGCGGCAACGCCCGGCTCTGTGGCAAATGACAGGCCCACCATATTGGCGGAGACATTATCGAGGCTGTCGGTTTCGGTATCGAAAGCGAATACCGGTGCCTGCTGTAGCTTTTCAATCCAGCGTTGCAGCTGCGCTTCATCCAGAATGGTTTCGTAATGCTCAGAAGAGAGCACGCTGGCTTCTTCTTCCGGCTCCTCTTCTGCATCGATCACCAGGGTCTCTTTTGGCTTAGCTGCTGGTTTAGCCCCTTTCGCCTGCAGCCATTTCCCCGCTTCGACATCGGTTATCCAGCGTTTGAACTCGTACTGCTTAAACAGGCCTAGCAGCTCTTCAACGGCAGGTTGCTGCACTTCAAGCTGTTCACAGGTCAGATCCAGTTCGACGTCTGTTTTGATGGTTGCCAGCTGATAAGAGAGGTAGGCCACCTCTTTGTTTTGCTCAAGCTTAGCGGCCATGGTTTTGGCACCGCGGAAGGTCAGCCCGGCGATTTTATCCTGCTCGCTATACAGCGTATCCAGCCCGCCCAGACCTTGCAGCAGCGCCTGGGCCGTCTTTTCGCCCACGCCCGGTACGCCAGGAATGTTATCGGAGGAGTCACCCATCAGCGCGAGGAAGTCGATGATCAGTTCCGGCGGCACGCCATACTTAGCGACGACCTCTTCCGGCCCAAGAATGGTATTGGTCATGGTGTTAATCAGGGTGATCCCCGGCGTGACCAGCTGAGCCATGTCTTTATCGCCGGTGCTGATCAGGACCGGGCGGCCCATTTTCTCTGCTTCACGCGCCAGCGTACCGATAACATCGTCCGCTTCAACGCCCGAGACGGCCATCAAAGGCAGCCCCATCGCTTTTACCATCTTATGCAGAGGCTCAATTTGCGCGCGCAGATTGTCCGGCATCGGCGGACGATGAGATTTGTAATGTTCGAACAGCTCATCCCGGAAAGTTTTGCCTTTCGCATCGAAGACCACGGCGGCATGGCTTGGCTGATACTGCATGATCAGGCTACGCAGCATGTTCAGCACACCATACATTGCGCCCGTAGGCTCTCCTGCGCTGTTGGTCAGCGGAGGAAATGCGTGATATGCCCGATAGAGGTAAGACGAGCCGTCGACGAGAATAAGCGGATTTTCGGGGATCTGAACCATAATGTCCGTGCCTTTAAGTAATTTATGAATAAAGGATGCCACAGAAGGATGAAAACATCAGTTTTTCACGGCCAATACAGCCAAAGATTTTGTGATCCTGAGGATCGCTCGCAAATTAAAACTGTGGATAAGTTTGTGAATATTTTCTGTAACCTGGATTAAATGTGCTTAATGAGGATCGATGAGATAATTATTAAACTTAATAATCAATAAGTTATGATTTGATCACGATCTCATATTTTCGGTTGATGACAATTTACTCCATGTGGATATAAGCCACGCAGGATCGACATAACAGGATTTTTCTCCACAGCGCATACAAATCAGCTTGCCCGCCAAGTTAAAGCGCCATCCTTTAACCGTTTTCTGGTAAAATCAGCGCCCGGTGCCTGTTTATCAGGCGCCATCCATAGCTAACTACCTGAAAAAATTCATCATGTCTAGACTCCTGGCTGCGATCACCCTCTTCTTAAGTATCGCATTAACTATTCTGGTCACCATCGCCTGTTCTGTGCCGATCATCATCGCCGGAATAGTTAAACTGCTATTACCGATCCCCGTTGTCTGGCGTGCCGTATCTGCATTCTGTAACGTTATGATGTACTGCTGGTGTGAAGGTCTGGCGGTGCTTCTGCGTCTTAATCCACATCTGAAATGGGATGTTCAGGGTCTGGAAGGACTTAACAAGAAAAACTGGTATTTGCTTATCTGCAACCACCATAGCTGGGCCGATATCGTGGTGTTATGCGTACTGTTCCGCAAACACATTCCCATGAATAAGTACTTCCTTAAACAGCAGCTCGCCTGGGTACCCTTTATTGGGCTGGCCTGTTGGGCGCTGGATATGCCGTTTATGAAGCGCTATTCCCGTAGCTATCTGATCCGCCATCCTGAACGCCGCGGCAAAGATGTTGAAACGACACGCCGCTCCTGCGAGAAGTTTCGCGCGCACCCCACCACCATCGTCAATTTTGTGGAAGGCTCTCGCTTTACCGAAGAGAAAAAGCAGCAAACCCGCTCACCGTACAGCAACCTGCTGCCGCCAAAAGCGGCGGGGATCGCCATGGCGCTTAACGTACTGGGCCAACAGTTCGACAAATTACTGGACGTGACGCTCTGTTATCCGGAGAACGACAGGACGCCGTTTTACGATATGCTCAGCGGCAAGTTAACCCGGATTGTGGTGCGTATTGATCTGGTGCCTGTGGCAGAAGAACTACATGGGGACTATGTTAACGATAAGAACTTTAAGCGACGTTTCCAACTCTGGCTGAATACGTTGTGGACGGAAAAAGACGCGCTAATCGACAGGATTAAAGCCCAATACAACAACGCCGGTCATTGACCGGCGTTTTCTTTATTACTTCTTCTCAACCAGATACTTCACGGTGTCGGCATACTGCTGCACGAAGATGTCCATGCTGCTGGTATCCATCCCCTGCATATTCAGCTGGTACTTACCGTTAACATACATGGCTGGAACACCACGCAGTTGCAGATCGGCGGCCGCTTTTTCCTGCTGTGCCACGAGAGATTTCACGACAAAGCTGTTCCAGGCTGCATCGTATTCTTCACCCTTAACGCCTGCATCAACGAATACCTTACGGATATCGGCAGTGGTCTGTACAGACTGGGTTTTCTGCACGGCTTCAAACATCGGTGCAGTGATTTTGTCTTCCACGCCCAGGGCCATAGCGACTGCCCACGCCTGCGTTAAGTCTTTGCCCAGCGGGCCAAGGAACTCAACGTGATACTTGGTCATTTTGGTGCCTTCAGGCAGCTTCTTCTTCACGTTTTCGGAAACATGCAGAACCTGCTCGAACTCATAGCAGTGCGGGCAATAGAATGAGAAGAACTCCAGTACCTGAGGTTCTCCAGCTACAGGTTTGTCGAGGGTAATATACTGTTTACCATCGGTGAACTGTGCAGCCGAAGCGCTAAATGCCAGAATCATACCTGCCAGCGCCAGCCATATTTTTTTCATGATCAACTCTCTCCTGGATGTGTTCGATTAATACATTGGCGTTAATTGCAAAGGGGGTTCCTGCAGAACCTTTACCTGTTCAATAAATGTGGATATCTGGTTACGCCAGTAATCTTCTCCGGTAAGCCACGGGAAGTTTCTGGGAAACGCGGGGTCGTCCCAACGCCTGATTAACCATGCAAGATAATAAACAAAACGCATGGCGCGTAAAGGTTCGATTAATGCAATTTCGTCTGAATTAAAAGGGGTGAACTCCTCATAGGCTTCGATAATCGTCTCAAGCTGCATCCGCTGCTCAGCCTTATCGCCATTCAGCAGCATCCAGAGATCCTGAATCGCCGGTCCCATTCTCGCATCATCGAGGTCGACAAATAATGGTCCGTCACGCCAGAGGATATTTCCAGCATGGCAATCACCGTGCAGGCGCAGCGTTTTGACGTTGTTATCCCAGCGCGCTGTGACGGCGTTAATTAAATTATCCGTTGCGGCCAGAAATTCAGCTTTCAGCCCTGAGGGGATGAGCGTGGAGGTTTCAAATATCTGACGCGGTTCGAGCAGATATTCCGCAATGCCGATTGTAGGACGCGAAGTAAAGGCGCTTTTCTTACCCGTCTGATGTATGCGCCCTAAATAACGGGCAACCCATTCCATCTGATCGATATTATCGGCTTCAAATTGCCGGCCACCGAGGCTTGGGAAAACGGCAAAATAAAAACCCTGGTGCGACAGTAGCGTCTGACCATTGAACTGAAGAGGTGCGGCAACGGGAACGTCATCGGCTACCAGGTCGAGGGCGAACTGATGCTCTTCCTGGATCTGATCGACTGACCAGCGCTGCGGGCGATAAAATTTCACGACGAAGCGCTGACGATCCTCATCCTGAAACTGGTAGACGCGGTTTTCATAGCTGTTTAATGGGGTCAGACCTGAGTCCACCCGGATGCCCTGCTCAAACAGAGCATCCATAATGGTATCCGGGTGTAAGGTCTGGAAAGTAAAGGCCTGGTCGTTCATCCGATCATCCGGAAATTATACGAATGATTGAGGATATCATTTAACGACGATTACGGTGGCGCCTCTTACAAGCTTTTACTCTTTAATTACGCCACGTGCGCGCAGCAGGGCTGTTTTGAAATCCTCTTCGTAATCTTTCTGAATACCGGGAATGACAGCATCTTTACCAGAATCGCGCATTTTCAGGTGATAGATCAGGATGTCATCGGAAAGGTCGGCCAGTTCGCCTTCATAACCTGACTCCTGCGCCAGTTTCTGTAAGAATTGCACGAGGTTAAGCTCTGGCTCTTTTTGCCAGGCTGGCTGGAGAAGTTCAATAACTTCATTCAGACGTTTACATTTCATGGTAATACTCCTTTCATTGAGAGTGACACGTTAGCAGGGTCAATCCCACAATAAAAGAGGCGATATTGTTGAGCCAGATAAGCACGATCACGGGTGTGGTGTTAGCCGGCGGCAAGGCATCCCGCATGGGGGGAGTCGATAAGGGCCTGCAGACGTTGAACGGCACACCGTTATGGCAGCACGTGGCACACAAGCTGAGTAAACAAGTGAGTACGCTAGCCATCAGTGCTAACAAAAACCTCGCCGTTTATCGGGAAAGTGGACACCCCGTCTATCCCGACTCGCTGGCTGATTACCCGGGGCCGCTGGCGGGGATGCTTTCTGTTATGCAGCAGTGCGATGCCGAGTGGTTTCTGTTTTGCCCCTGCGATACACCGTTTATCCCCGATTGTCTGGCTGAGCGCTTTGTTAAACACAGGGAAACGTCAGCGATTGTCTGGGCGCATGACGGCGAACGCGATCATCCAACCATTGCGCTAATGCACCGCCAGCTGATTCCGGAATTAAAGAACTACCTGGCGGCGGGAGAGCGTCGGGTGATGGTCTTTATGCGACAAGCTGGCGGACATTCTGTCGATTTTAGCGATATGAAACAGGCGTTTATTAACATCAATACTCTCGAGCAGATAGACACTATGCAGAGGCACAAATGATACCTGTTTTAGCGATCGCCGCCTGGAGCGGTACGGGGAAAACCACCCTGTTAAAAGCCATTATCCCGGCGCTCTGCGCCAGAGGTGTACGCCCCGGGCTTATCAAACACACTCATCACAATATGGATGTGGATATACCCGGCAAGGACAGCTATGAGCTGCGCAAAGCGGGTGCGGCACAAACGCTTGTCGCCAGCAGCCAGCGTTGGGCCTTAATGACCGAGACACCGGATGAAAAGGCCATCGATCTGCCTTACCTTATCAGCCGGATGGATCATTCGACGCTGGATCTGGTCCTGGTAGAGGGTTTTAAGCATGAACCGGTGGCAAAGATCCTGCTGTTTCGCAGCGATACCGGACATGAGGTTAATGAGTTAACGCTTGATGAGCATGTTATCGCGGTGGCCAGTGATATTTCACTGTCGCTTCAGGTACCGGTCCTGGATATCAATAATGCGGAGGAGATCGTCGGGTTCATTCAACAATGGATGAGGTCGTATTAGGCCGGGTAAGGCGAAGCCGCCATCCGGCTTTTCTAACGCCCAACGCAAAAAGCCCATCCGTGAGGATGGGCTTTCGGCCTGATTTGATGCCTGGCAGTTCCCTACTCTCGCATGGGGAGACCCCACACTACCATCGGCGCTACGGCGTTTCA
>NZ_JBBCPK010000030.1:0-47603 GCF_037150775.1 Leclercia sp. M50 | reverse complement strand
GGCGGTGAGCTACACCCCAGGCGTCTACAGCAAACAGATCGGCGCCTCGAACCGCTTTGACTACATCGTGCTGCGCGGCTTCTCCGACGGCAGCCTGGATAACGTCTATCTCGACGGCCTGAAGATGATGGGCGACACCAACTCCCACAGCTCGCTGGTGGTTGACCCGTGGTTCCTGGAAAATATCGAAGTGGTGCGCGGCCCGGCCTCGGTGCTGTATGGCCGCTCGTCGCCGGGGGGGATCGTAGCGCTCACCTCGCGCAAACCGTCGTTCGATCCGGGCGGAGAAATTAAGCTGTTCGCCGGGAAAAACGATCAGCGCGGGGCGATGTTTGACGTCACCGGCGCGCTGGACGACGACGACCGCGTGGCGGCCCGTCTGAGCGGTATGACCCGCTATGCCGATTCCCAGTTTGATCCACTCAAAGAGGAGCGTTACGCCCTGATGCCGAGCCTGACCTGGCGCATCACCGATAACACGCGCCTGGATCTGATGGCCTACCTGCACCGCGATCCCGAGGGCGGGAGCCACTCCGGCCTGCCCTATGACGGAACCGTGGTGCCGCACAACGGGAAGATGATCTCTAACACCTTCTTCGAAGGCGAGGACGATTATGACAAGTACGATCGCCGCGAGGATATGGTCGGCTATAACATCGAGCACCTGTTCGACAGCGGCTGGTCGGTGCGCCAGAAGCTGCGCTATCTGCACACCAAAGTGGAGCTGAACCAGGTCTATGCCGCGGGTTGGCTGAACGACACCGAACTCAACCGCGGTTACTCCGGCTCGGACGAGAAGATGAACGCCATCACCCTGGACAACCAGATCGACGGCAGCTTCGATACCTGGGCGGTGAACCACCGGGTGCTGATTGGCCTCGATTACCAGGATCGCAGCAACCACACCACCGGCTATTACGGCAGCTTCCCGCCGATTGACGCTTTTAACCCGGTCTACGGTGCCGGGCCGGAGAGCATCACGATGTACAGCAAGGAGAAGCACAAGCTGCGCCAGACCGGCTACTACCTGCAGGATCAGCTCTCCCTGGACCGCTGGCGCCTGACCCTGGGTGGACGCTATGACCAGGTGAGCGTCTCCAATGTCGACAAGCTCAACGATACCCGCAGCGATCTGGACAAGAATAACTTCAGCAGCCGCGCGGCGCTGCTCTACCTGTTCGATAACGGCATCGCGCCGTATATCAGCTACTCCACCGCTTTTACCCCGACCAGCTTTGCGGATGAGAACGGCGATCTGCTGGACCCGATGAAAGGCAAACAGTGGGAAGCGGGGGTGAAGTTTGAGCCGGAGGGGATGAACAGCCAGTTCAGCGCCTCGGTCTTCCGCATCAACCAGAAAAATATCGCTACCAAAGAGGAGCCGACCGATCCGTACCGCTCCATCGGCGAAATTGAATCGGAAGGGGTGGAGCTGGAAGCGGTAGGGCAACTGACCGACAGCCTGCGCCTGCAGGCGGCGTACACCTATACCGACATCCGCTACAAGAAGAGCAGCCCGGAGGAAGAGGGCAAGCGTGCGGTTTATGCCCCGCGCAATATGGCCAGCGGCTGGCTCAGCTATGACGTGAAAACCGGGCCGCTGGATGGCCTGACGGTGGGCTCCGGGGTGCGTTACGTCAACGGCGTGACCAGTGACCGCATGAATACCCACACCCTGCCGTCATACACCCTGGTGGATCTGGCGGTGGGCTATGACCTGTCGAAGGTGGGGCTGACCGGGGTAAGCGCCCAGCTGAACGTCAACAACCTGACGGACGAAAGCTACGTGGCGGCCTGTAACTCGCTCTCCTACTGCTACTTTGGCGCCGAGCGCAGCATTGTCGGCAGCGTGTCGTGGACGTTCTGATGTGAAAATGCCCGGTGGCGCTGCGCTTACCGGGCCTACAAAAGAGTCGAACCGTAGGCCGGGTCAGGCGCAGCCGCCACCCGGCGAACAGGCCGCGCCGCGCTACTCCGCCATCGCAATATTCACCGCTTCCCCCATCTGTTCTACCGCCGCGCGGTGCTTCTCGTTTGGCGGCAGGGCGCAGTTGATCCGCAAACAGTTCCGGTACTTGCCGGAGGCTGAGAAGAGCGATCCGGCGGCGATCTGGATGTTAAACCGCGTCAGCTCCCGCGATACGCAGACCATATCCACATGTTCCGGCAGCTCCACCCACAGCATGTAGCCGCCCATCGGGCGGGTCACACAGATGCCGCAGGGGAAGAACTGCCTGACCCAGCAGGTGTAGGTCTCGATATTCTGCTGGTAGATCTGGCGCATCCGCCGCACGTGGCGGTGGTAATACCCTTCCCGGATAAAGGTAGCCAGTGCCAGCTGGCTGGCGGGCACGTTGGTGCCGCTGGCGGCATACTTCATGTGCATAATCCGGTCGTGATAGCGGCCCGGGGCAATCCACCCCACCCGCAGCCCGGGGGCAACGGTTTTGGTAAAGGAGTTGCACAGCAGCACCCGGCCATCGATGTCCAGCGAGTGAATGGTGGAGGGGCGGGGATATTCGAACGCCAGCTCGCCATAAATATCGTCTTCAAAAATGACGATATCGTGCCGCTGGGCCAGCGCCAGCAGCTGACGTTTGCGAGCATCGGGCATGATAAACCCCAGCGGGTTATTGCAGTTGGGCACCACAATCACCCCTTTGATCGGCCACTGCTCCAGCGCCAGCTCCAGGGCTTCGACGCTGATCCCCGTCACCGGATCGGTGGGGATCTCGATCGCCTTGATCCCCAGGCCGCGCAGCATCTGCATGGTGCCGTAGAAAGAGGGGGATTCCAGCGCCACGATGTCGCCGGGCTTACAGATGGTCAGCAGCGCCAGAGAGAGGGCGCTGTGGCAGCCGCTGGTGACGATCAGATCGTCGGCGGTGACCACCGATCCGGCGTCCAGCATCAGGCGAGCGATCTGCTCGCGCAGTTCGCGTCGTCCGGCGAGTTCGTCATAGCTGAGCACCTCTTTAACGCTGTGCTGCACCACCCGGCTCAGCTCTTTCCACAGGGGCTTGAGGCTTGGCTGGGTCAGGTCGGGCTGGCCGCCGCCAAAGGCCGTGATGTCGGTTTTGTTGCGCCCCTCCATCAGGGTCAGCACCTCATCCCACTGGGTCACCTCCACCGGGCGCTGCACCGGGCGCGACATCGCCGGCACCGGCGGCTGCGCCTTTTGCGGTGCGACAAAATAGCCCGAGCGCGGCTGGGGGGTGATTAGCTGTAAGTTTTCGAGGATCTGATAGGCCTGCTGTATGGTGCTGATGCTGACCCCGTGCTCCTGGCTCAGGGCACGCACCGAGGGTAAACGCTCCCCGCTGCGATAGAGCCCTTGTTCAATGCGTTCCGCCAGAAGATTGGCCAGATGTTGGTAGCGCGTCATGCTGTATCCCTTATTCTCACCATACAGAAAAGCAAACCGGTACAGATGGCGGTAAAAACTGCCATGCAGTTCCTGTTTTAGACGATCTGTATGTTAAAAAAAAGTAATTTTTGAATCTGTATTGAAAGGTGTGGGATCCGTGATGATAACCCCTCAGACACCCCGAGGAGAGCATCATGGAATTCCACGAAAATCGAGCCAAACGCCCCTTTGCGATCTTTATCTGGATGGGAAAAGCCCTTGTCCGCTGGTATCGCATCAACCGCACGCGCCGCATTCTGCAAGGCATGAGCGATGAGCAGTTAAAGGATGTGGGGCTGTCGCGCTTTGATATGTAAGAGAGGGGTGGGGTGAAAGTATCCGGCCGCACCCGCGTTAACATCGCCCGGTGGCGCTGCGCTTACCGGGCCTACGGGGTTGTGCGGTCTGCTGCCCGATGGCGCTGCGCTTACCGGGCCTACAAGGGCACGAACCGTAGGCCGGGTAAGGCGTAGCCGCCACCCGGCGCTTGTCAGCGCAACAGTGCCAGCGTCTGCTGTTTCGGTTTTTCCAGCAAAGCCACCGCCTCCTGATACGACCGCACGTTGTTATACCCCATCACCAGCCCGTAGCGTTTGCCCGACCCGCTGTACCACGCCGACAGGGCGTTCACCTGGAGCTGATGCTGTTGCCAGCAGTGGGCGATCTCCTGGTCACAGCTGCCTTTGGTTAAGAACGCCACGATATGCATTCCCCCATCGTTCTGTTCGGTGAAGAAGCGGTCGCCATAGACCGCGTGCAGGGCGGCAATCATCCAGTCGCGTCGCTGTTGATAGAGGGCGCGCATCTTTTTCAGATGGCGGAAGAAGTGGCCCTCGTTGAGGAAAGTGGTGAGGATCTTTTGCGTCAGCACCGGCTGGCCGCTGGCGAGCAGATCGGCGCAGTCGTTAAAAGCCGTTACCGTGCTGGCGGGCATCACCACATAGCCAAGGCGCAGGGACGGCATCACGGTTTTGCTGAAGGTGCCCATGTAGATCACCCGATCCTGGCGATCGAGGCTTTTCAGCGACGGCAGCACCTTGCGGGTGTAGTGAAACTCGCCGTCATAGTCATCCTCAACGATCCACGCCTCGTTACGGGTGGCCCAGTCGAGCAGTTGCTGACGGCGCGGCAGCGAGAGAGTGACCGCCAGCGGGCTATGGTGCGACGGGGTGACGATGGCAAACCGGGCGTCGGCGTGGTGGCGCAGCAGGTAGTCTGTGTCCATCCCGGCGCGATCTACCGGCACCGTATAGAGGCGGGGCACGATGCGCCGCAGCAGCTGCTGGCCCATAAAATAGCCCGGATCTTCAAACACCACCTTGTCGTTGCGGCTGGCGAGGGTATCGAGGATCAGGCGCAGGCTGCCGCTGTAGCCGCTGGTGATCAGCACCTGATCCGGCGTGCAGGTCAGCCCGCGAGAGATGTTCAGGTAGCGGGCAATCGCCTGGCGCAGGGGAGCCCAGCCCATCACCGGCGGGTTGAGCATCTCCTCCTGGCGCATGGCGCGCACCGCCTGGCCCGCCAGCAGCAGCCATTTTTTGTAGGGAAAGCTGTCCAGCGCCGGAATGCCGGGGCGTAAAAAGCCGGCCCGTTCGCGCTGGCTGACCAGGGACTCCGGTAACGTGCCGGTGACGGGATCGTCGGGCGGCGGTGGCGCGGCGGGGAGGTTTAAGTCCGGGTTCACCCGGGTGCCACGCGCCCCCTGGCTCACCAGATACCCCTCGCCGATGAGAATGGCGTAGGCGGTTTCCACCGTTTTGCGCGCGACCTTCAGCTCCTCCGCCAGCACGCGAATGGCGGGCACCTTGTCGCCGGGCTTCAGTATGCCGCGGGTGATATTGTCCCGGTAGCGGGTATAGATCTGGTGATAGCCCGGCTTCATGTCCTACCTCATTTCGCGGTTTTTGTATCTTTTTACTATGTCATGAACGGCGTAAATTTGCCCCATCGCATGACCTGTACCGCACAAAAGAGGAAAGACCATGAGCACTCGCGTTAACCACCATAAAGCCACACCTGCCCTCGCTAAAGCGCTCTCCGACCTGAGCATGGCGGTGAGCCAGACCTCCATCGACCCGGCGCTGAAGCACCTGATCGACATTCGTGTCTCCCAGCTCAACGGCTGTACCTTCTGTCTGGATATGCACGCGAAAGAGGCGAAAATTGCGGGCGAGCGTGAGCTGCGCCTCTACCATCTGGCCGCATGGCGCGAATCCCCGCTGTTCAGCGCCCGGGAAAAAGCGGCGCTGGCCTTCGCCGAAGCGCTGACGCAGATTGGCCCGCACGGGATCAGCGATGTCCTCTACCGCAGCGTGGCGGAACACTACTCGGAAAAGGAGATTTCAGAGCTGAACTTTGCCATTGTGGCGATCAACGCCTGGAACCGCTTAGGCATCACCTCCCGTATGGAACCGGGCTCCCTCGACGGTGCCTACGGCCTCAACAAGGCTAACCTCGAGTAAGGCCCCGCTCGCGGATCATCGCCACCAGCGCCTGCAACCCAGGCGGGACGTGACGATGGCCAGGGTAATAGAGACGCAGTCCGGCAAAGGGCTGCGTCCACTCCTCCAGCACGCTCACCAGATCCCCGCTTTGCAGCTCCTGCTGAATATAGAGTTCCGGTAAAAATCCCACCCCCAGCCCGGCTTTTACCGCCCGGATCGAGGCAAACAGATCCGAGGTGGCAAAACGGGGCGCCACCGCCAGAGCAATCTGCTCTCCGCGCCGCTCCAGCTCCCAGCGGTAGATCCCGCCGTGCGCCATCCGCATGCCGATCCCCTGATGTTGCAGCAGATCGTCCGGCGTAAGCGGAATGCCGTGACGGGCAAAATAGTCTGGCGTGGCGGTGATGAGCTGGCGGATATCGGGGGTAAGCGGCACGGCGATCATATCCTGCGGGACCGATTCCGCGAGGCGGATCCCGGCGTCGTACCCTTCCGCCACGATATCGATCATCCGCGCTTCGCTTACCGCTTCGACGCGCATTTTCGGGTAGCGGATCATGTAGTCGATCAGCAGCGCGTCCAGGAACAGCGAGCCGACGTTGTTCGGCACGTTCAGGCGCAGGATGCCGGCGGGCTCGTCGGGATCGCTGTGGATCTCCAGGCTGGCCTGGCGGATCTCCTGCAAGGCAGGCCCCACGCGCGCGACAAAGCGTTGCCCCGCCTCGGTGAGGGCCACGCTGCGGGTGGTGCGATTGAACAGGCGCGTTTGCAGGCGGCTTTCGAGCCCGGCAATGGCGTTACTCGCGGCGGTGGCCGACATCCCCAGCTCCTGGGCGGCGGCGCGAAAGCTGCCGCGACGCACTACGGCCATGACCACTTCCAGCTCTGTCAGTCCTGAACGGTGCATAGATTATCCTGAAAATCGAAACAACATTTGCAGCATAGCGTGGATTATCGTCACAGAGAAGGCGTGTCAGACTCGCTTTATCCAGTCTGAGGAGGTCGCTATGCATCACATCGAACAGGTTTATATCAACGGTGAGTTTGTCACCCCACACGGCACCGAGCGCTTCGATTTGTATAACCCGGCGACGGCGCGCGTCATCGGTCAGGTGCGTCTGGCCGACGCGGTGGATGGCGAACGTGCCATTGCCGCGGCCAGAGCCGCGTTTCCGGCGTGGTCGAAAACCACAAAGCAAATGCGCATTGCCGCCCTGCAACGAATGCACGCGGCGGTGGCCGCCCGCCACGACGATCTGCTGGAGGCGGTGGTTGAGGAGTATGGTGCCCCCGCATCACGCTCGGCCTGGATGGCGAGCTATCCGGCGGAGGTGATTGCCCAGGCCATTGCGGCGCTGGAGGCGTTCGACTTTACGACCGTCGCGGGTGCGGCCAGAGTAGAGATGACCCCGCTGTGCGTCGCCGGGCTTATCACCCCGTGGAACAGCGATGCGGGCTTTATCTGCGGCAAACTGGCGGCGGCGCTGGCCGCAGGCTGCACCGCGGTGATCAAGCCCAGCGAGATGAGCGCCCTGCAGACGCAGATTGTGACCGAGGCGCTGCACGCCGCAGATCTACCGCCAGGGGTGTTTAACATCGTTACCGGGCGCGGCGATACGGTGGGGGAGACGATTAGCCGTCACCCCCATGTGGCAAAAATCTCCTTTACCGGATCGACCCGGACCGGCAAAGCGATCCTGCGCAACGCGGCGGAGAACTTTACCCGCGTCACCCTCGAGTTAGGCGGTAAATCGCCGACGCTGATTCTCGACGATGCCGATATCAAACAGGCGATCCCGCTGGCGGTCCAGGCCGGGCTGATGAACAGCGGCCAGGCGTGTGTGGCCGGTACGCGTATTCTGGTACCGCAGTCGCGTAAGGCTGAATTTGAGCAGGCGCTGGCGCTGGCTGTCGCGGCGGTGGTGTCGGGCGATCCGCGCGATGCGAAGACCGTGGTCGGTCCGATGGTGAGCGAGAGACAGTGGCAGCGGGTGCAGGGCTATATTCAGAAAGGGCTGGCTGAGGGGGCGCGTTTGCTGGCGGGCGGGGTAGGGCGGCCGGAGGGCACCCGGGATGGCTGGTTTGTCCGGCCAACGCTGTTCACCGATGTGCATAACCAGATGGCTATCGCCCGGGATGAGATTTTTGGTCCGGTGCTGTGCGTGATCGCCTACCGCGATGAGGCGGAGGCCATCGCCATTGCCAACGACACCGACTATGGCCTGAGCGCGCTGGTGCTCGGCGGCGACAGCGGGCGTGCCCGGCGCGTGGCGCAGCAGATCCAGGCGGGTCGCGTGCTGGTCAATACCCTCACACACGAGCCCAAAGCGCCGTTTGGCGGATTTAAGCACTCCGGCGTGGGGCGCGAGATGGGGGCCTGGGGCATCAGCGCGTTTATGGAGCCGAAGTCGATCCTCAGCTAAAAAACGCCCGGCGGCGCAAGCTTGCCGGGCCTACGATTCGAGCCTGGGTAGGCCGGGTAAGCGCAGCGCCACCCGGCGGTTCCTGCGCATCGATGCCACAACCGCCATTCCGTAGGCCGGGTAAGCGCAGCGCCACCCGGCAACCCCCGGCGCACGAAAGCGACATTTCGCTCTTCACCGAAGCATCACGTTTTTGTTTCCTGCACTCTCTCCTTAACCTCACAACGGAGAGAGATCATGATTGCAGTCCTGTTTGAAGCCAAAGCCGCACCCGCGCACCAGGCGCGTTACCTGCAGCTGGCCGCCGAGCTAAAACCGCTGCTGGCGGATATCGACGGTTTTATCGATATTGAACGTTTTCAGAGCCTGACCACCGAGGGCAAAATCCTCTCCCTCTCCTGGTGGCGGGATGAAGAGGCGATTCGCCACTGGAAGCAAAACCTGTTTCACCAGGCCGCACAGGCCGAAGGGCGGGCGTCGATTTTTACCCACTACCGTATTCGCGTGGCGCAGGTGGTGCGGGAATACAGTTCAGAAACCGGAGGGCATGCCGATGTATGACGTTCATGTGAGGTTCAACGACACCCCTGGCGAGCTGGCACGTTTTGGTCAACTGCTGGGGCGCAACGGCGTAGGGCTGGAGGGCGGCGGCGTGTTTGGCGTAGAGGCGCATTTCCTGGTGGAGGAGGGCGAAAAAGCCCGGCGCCTCCTCCTTGCCGCGGGTTTTAATGTGAAAGCGGTGCGAAAACCACTGATCCGTAAGCTGAAACAGGCGCGCCCTGGTGAGCTGGGCGAGATTGCCGCCGCGCTGGCCGCGCAGGGGGTCTCCATCCTGACCCAGTACAGCGATCATGCGAATCACCTTATTCTGCTGACGGATAATGATAAGCTGGCCGCAGAGATCACCGGGCCGTGGGCTGCCAATGTTAAAGACGCGTTTACCTCCTGATAATAGCGCTGCGCTGGAGCTGGCCGTTGCGGCTGTTGCGGCGGCGATGGCCGATCCGTCACGGGTCAAAATGCTCTGTGCGCTGATGGACGGGCGGGCGTGGACCGCCACGGAGCTCAGCGCGGTGGCGGATGTGGCCCCTTCAACCGCCAGCGGCCATCTCGCCCGGCTGGTGGAGGGCAGGCTGATTACCTGCCTTTCTCAGGGGCGGCATCGCTACTATCGTCTGGCGGGGCACGACGTTGCGGAGCTGGTAGAGCAGATGATGGGGCTGTCGTGGAGCCGCATCACGCCGCCGGAAACCACCGCACCAGCGTCGATGCGTTATGCCCGCACCTGTTACGACCATCTCGCGGGCACGGTCGCTGTGCAGATCTATGATTTTATGCAGGCCGAAGGCTGGCTGGTGGCAGACGGGTCTGCCCTCACCGGAAAAGGCCGCGAGGCGTTCCTGGCGCTGGGGATCGCGCTTAAGGCTAATACCCGGCGCAAAGCGTGTAGCGCCTGCCTGGACTGGAGCGAACGCCGTTTCCACCTGGGCGGTGAGGCGGGCGCAGCGCTGCTGGTTTTCCTGGAAACCAAAGGCTGGATCCAGCGGGTGGAAGGGTTTCGCGAGGTGACGGTGACGGCATCAGGGCTGCGGGCCATTCAGCAGCGTTTTAGCCGTTAAGGAAACGCCCGGCGGCGCCAGCTTGCCGGGCCTACAAAAAAGCAGCCGCATACTCTGTATGCGGCTTGTTTGTTTTAGAAGTTGAGCGACCAGGTGGCGCTCATTGTCTGATCGGTGTCGTGATGAGAGGCATTCACGTTATAGCCCACGCCGAAGGTCATATTGCCTTTCTGCATTTTCACCCCCAACTGGCCGTTAAAGGCGGTGTCATCCATGATCTCTGCGCGGAGAGTATCGCTGGCGCTGATGCCCACGGTGTGCAGGGTGTTTTGACTCTCCCGGTCGCCGGTGACAGCAACCACGCCGACATCGGCCTGGGTACTCATCTTCCAGCCGGAATCCAGCGCGAAGGTTTTCGCTACTTTCACCCCTACCGGGAACTGCCAGATGTTCTGCGTGCCTTTATCGGTATGGAAGACGCGTTCATCCTGATCGTTTTTGGTATCAAAGGCCTCGGTCTTGAGCTGGTTATAACGCACACCCGCATGAGGAATGATATCCAGCACATCGGTTTCGATCAGGTACTCACCCCGCACGCCCGCGCTGAACAGCATCCCGTCGACGTTTGCCTTCAGCTTGTTGCCTGCTTCCATCCAGCCCGGCTGTTTCTGGTAAACATCGTTGCTGGTCTGGGTCAGGCTGACGTCGCCCGTCAGGTTCCAGCGATCCTGGTTCCAGTTCTGGTACAGGGTAACGCCCCAGAAGCTGAAATCATTGTGGGTGGCGTTGGTATCGCCGCGTGAATCACTGTCGCCATTACCGGCATGGAACGCCGCGCCGCTGCGCAGGGTGCCGTGTTCGGTCTGCCAGGCTTTGTCTCCTCCCATCATCAGGCCGTAGAATTTGCTGTTCTGGCCGTAGCTCAGATTCCCGGCGCTCAGGTCGCTGCTGCGCGGGTTACCGTACAGGGCGTGAACCCAGACGCTGGCGTCAGTGTCAGCGGGTTGCAGGCCCGCGTTGGCAATGGAGTTACGCTCCAGAACGGCATCCACCGCCGCGTTGCCTGCCGCCCAGGTATTGTGCTGCACGCCGCCCGCAGTGGCGATTTGCGCCGCGCTGTTGATGGTTCTTACTACCTCATCCACGCTCGCCTGTGGCGTATCGATAGCAACCGACAGATAACGTGCGCCCGCCTGGCTGGCAGAGCGTGAGTTCTCTCCGCTGGCGATAAGCTGATCCAGCGCATGGGTAGTGACCACGCCCGGCAGGACGTCCTGTGCCGCACGAGCCTGGGTAGTGACCCGCACCTCGCCGTCACGCTCCTGGGTCGTGGCCGTCAGCAGTTTATTCAGCAGCAGATTCTCGTTCTGCCAGCCGTTTCCAGCGATGTTGACATCGCTAAAGCCTCTGGCAACCGAGTAAGTCTGGTTGGCCTTCGCATCCGCAACGTAAAGTGCGGCGCTGTCCGCTACGTTCAGACTACCCTCGGTCGCATTCAGCGCGGCCTGGCCATTGGTCATCTCCTTCGTGCTGACCATCAGCAAAGAGTGGTCGGCAAAGTCAACGGTATTAAAGGCGGCGTCACGGTCGGCTGAGCTGCCGGTCAGTGAACCGTCGACCCGCAGCCCGCCCTGGGTGGCGTTAAGGTATTGCGGGGTATGGACAGAGACCGCCGCCGTGATGGCGTTTTCACCCCAGGTTAAGCCGCTGTTGGCGAAACGGGCTTCTGCCGCAGCGGTGGAGGTATCACCCAACACCAGCAGGGCGTTCTGACCCACGGTGACGCGCCCGTTAATCTCACTGCCGCCGCTTGCCACATGGGAGGCGTTAGCCAGCGTCCCGCCATCCGTCCAGGCCGGGTCGATAAACATCCGGGCCCCCTGCAGATCCAAACGTTCTGCGACCAGCGTGCCCGCGGCGGCGATATCGCCGACGGTGATTTGTGCCTCCTGGCTGGCCGAGAGCTGCCCTGCCAGCAGGGAACCGTTAACCGCCATCTGGGCGCTATCCTGAAGCGCGACATCGCTGTGCAGAGTGGCTTGTTGTTCAACCCTGACCAGGCCGCTGCTGACTACCCCGGCAGCAGATCCGCCGGAAACCAGCGTGTGATCGCCTGCCACAATGTTCAGCGCGCCTTCAGGGGCCACGGTGACGGTACCGGTGAGATGACCGGTCACATCCTGCATGGCTGCGATGCCTAAGTTCAGCGTCCCGTTATTGACCGCTACCGCAACAGGCGCATCGGGTGCGCCGGCCACGTCGATCAACGCGCCAGCGGCCCCGGTCAGAGTCAGCGTCTGGCCGCCGACAATATCCACCGCTGGCTGGCCTTCACCTTCAAACCGCAGCTGCGATGCGCCGAAGCCGTTCCGCACGAAAATGGTGTCATCGGTGATCGCATCTTTCTCGCCGATAATGAGCCGGTTTTTGTCAGAGGTAACCTGGGTGTTGGCCAGCACCGCCTGGGTCATGGCGGCTTCGATTACGCTGGCGGTGCCCGCCACGCTATCGGCATTCTGCAGCGTGCCGAGCATCACCAGGCTGTTGCCTTCTGTGGAGCCCAGCAGCTCATTGACCGCCTTCACATAGTCCAGATGGTAGGTGTCATCGGTCAGGATCAGCGTGCTGTCAGTAAAGCCTACGTTCGCGCCGGTCTCGTTATAGCCCTCTGGTAGCAGGGATGAGGCCGCCAGGTTGAACAGCTGGTCAGAACGGGTTTGCAGCTGGCTATGGTTGATCATATTCAACGATGCGCCGCTGCTCAGCGCCAGGGTATCGGCGATAAGTTTGGTGTTATCAAAGGTTAAATTGCCGCTGCTCAGCTGCACCGGCGCGGTCACGGTAGTGCCGTTCACTGTCAGGGCGCTGCCCACGTTGGTGTCGGTAAAGCCGTCGGTGAGGACCACATCGTCCGCGATAGCCAGCTTGCCGAAGTTGCTGAACTTCGTCCCGCTAAACTCAGGCATGTTCGCCAGGTGCAGGGTGCTCGCAGCGCCGCTGCCGTACAGATTACCCGCCACCTCAGCGTTATCCAGCCAGATGTCGGAGCGGAGCACTTTGGCACCGTTGAGGTTGATATCCCCGGAGAGGGTGCTGTCGGTCAGATGCAGATCCACGCTGCCCTGGCCGGCGCTGGCATCGACGTTGCCTGTCAGCACAGAGCGGGTGATATCCATGGCAATCTGCGCGGCTTTGTTGGCAATCAGGTTGCCGTTAAGGGAGGAGTCCGCCAGCGAGGCGGTAACGCTCTCCGAGCCGGAAAGCACCGTATGACCGACAATCTCGCTATTATCCAGGCTCAGCTGAGCGGCTTTGCCATTTGACAGGATAATGGCGTTACCGTTTTTCTGGGTGGTTTTGGTGATGGTGGAATCGGTAACCGACAGCGCGCTGGTGCTGCCTGAGGTAGAGAGGGCCACCGAGCCCGTCAGCTGGCTATGGTCAACTACAATCGTATGCGTTTTATCTGCAGCGGTGAGGTTTGTGATTTCTATCGCATTGGCTGTTTTGGAGACGGCGTTAGTGGTATCGATGAGGCTGTTCTGCACCGTAATGGCGTTATTATTTGTCGCGTTGTACAGCAAAATGCTGCCCGCCTGAATACGGCTGTCCTGCACGGTGACGTCGTGTGTCCCCGCGCCGCCCACGTAGATGCGGCCTGTAATCAAGCTATTGTTCTGGATATCAATATCGGCATCACCGCTGTCAGCGACGTCCAGATGAATGGCGTTTCCGTCAAGATAGTACTTCGAGTTTGGGGCGTTTTTTATATCATAATCTCCCCCCTTAGCGGCACCGTTCAGGGTAGAGTTATCGACAACGATATGGGTATTGGTGTTAGAACTCTTCGCGCCCGCCTCGATGAAGTCCACCGCGGCCTTATTGTTCAGGACAACGGTAGCTGAGCCCTCTTTACTGACGTTGATATAATGGCCACTCAGATTCGCGCCATCAACAAGAAGCTGTTGGATATCAGAAGAGGTTCGGGAAGAGGTGCCGCTGGCAAAATAGATATTCTGGGCCCTGGCCGTGCCGTCAATGGCCGCATCCTGGGTTTTCTGAGTGAAATACCACGCGGTAGGCTTTGGCGTTATCGGTGACGTCATGTCATATTGCGTTAATCCGCAGGTTCCGGTAAATGCAGTGCCCGAGCAGGTATTTGCCAGTGCTGGAGACAAAAGAAAACTGCTGCCCAGAATCATGCTCATGCTAATAGCCAGCTGATTCAGGCGAAATGATTTATTCATAAGGTGTCCCTCTCTTATTACGTAATGATTTTATTTCGCGATAGCGAATATAAAAATACATACACCGTTTAATCCTTCGTTACATTTTGCAGCATAACAAAAGAAAATAATATTGAGGGTGGGATTGTTCTTTCCTTGCCTGGAAAAGTCTTAAGTGGTCGGATATCTTGCTGTTATAACTGATTAAACTTTTCGTTAAATATCATTTTTTGTGCGCGATAGCACGAAATGCCGCTAATTACTTGAGAATATTCCTACAATCCCCCGGAAAACTGTTAATTGCAAATTAATACATTCTCACTGATTATTAATAAATCCACAGTGATGGTGAGGGTAAAGGGAATGGTAATAGTTTTAACATCCTGTAGATATTTCCAGCAGGGGTTTGCCATGCTGGTTGAACAGTTAATGTTCGACGCGCCGTCGTTTCAGCAGGTGCATTATCTTGATGACATCAAAAAAGCGACAAAAGAGGATCTTTCTCGCACCAAAGCGATTGTAGTGGATTATGGTGAGTCTGATATCAAAGTTCTGCATGCCCTACTGGATCTAAAAAACCGGTACGAGCAGAGCTATTTTATTTTTATCACCCGGGATGTGTGCTACGAAAGCACGATTGAAAATATTCTCATTAATACTATTGCCGATTATACCATCGACTGTAAAAGTGCCGTGCGAAAGTTAAGCGCATGTCTTGCCCATCTTGCCCAGGAAGATCAGCCGGTCACTATTTTTAAAAATGCCCGCTGGCACCATCTTGAAAAAGAACAACGGTTAACCCGTATGGAAACCATGCTGCTGCCCTATATTGTGTCGGGGAAAAAGAATAAAGAAATTACCCGCTATCTGGACGTAACGGGAAAAACAGTAAGCCATCATCGACGCAATATTTATCGTAAATTCGCTGTGACCAATCTGACCGGGTTGTTTAAAAAATTTGATCAACGTGCTTGATTCTGCAAGCGACCTCTATTGAACGAAGAATGACGGCACAAAAAAGCCTGGAAAAAGCGCTGTTGATTTTGATACCTGCCAGGGGATGAACGCTCTGCCCGCTTTCGCAATTCCTGCGCTTAACATCCTCGTTTCTTGATACTTACCCTGATAACTATTATCTTCTCAGCGTGTGAAGCGAGGACCTCCCATGCGTGAAGAAGATCTGTTCTGCCGCAGGCCGATGGGCATGCGGATGGCAATGATTGTGCGTCAGTGGCGCGCAGTGATTGACGATGCCATTCTCGACACCGGGTTAACCCAGTCGAGCTGGACGGTGATGATGCAGTTAAAGCAGTTGGGGGATAACGTCTCGGTGAGCGAACTGGCGGAGGTGCAGGGCATTGAACTGCCGCCGCTGATGCGCACCCTTTCACAGCTGGAAAAGCAGGGCTACCTGCTGCGCACCACATCGCCTTATGACAAGCGTATCCGGCTGCTGACGCTCACACCCGAGGGTAACGCGGTGCTGAAAACCCTGACCCGGATTATCGAGACGTTCCAGGAGCGGGTATCGCAGAATATCGCCCCGGAACATCTGGAGATTTTCAGCGCCACACTCAATCAAATCGCCTGCAACTTGCGGACTATCCGCGAAGAAGATAACAAGACCGAATAATCATGACCCCTGAACAAAAGTTTGCCCGCTGGGTAAGGGTAAGTATTGCCTCTTTCCTGCTGATGTTTGTCTATTTCATTATTGCCGATATCTGGATCCCGCTAACGCCGGACTCCACGGTGATGCGCGTGGTGACGCCCGTTTCCGCGCGCGTCTCCGGGTATGTAGCGGCGGTGCACGTGCATAACAACAGCCAGGTGAAGCGGGGCGATCTGCTGTTTGAACTCGATCCGACGCCATTCCGTAATAAAGTGGAAGCGGCGCAGATTGCGCTGGAACAGGCGCGTCTCGCCAATCAGCAGCTGGACGCGCAAATTGTGGCGACCCAGGCGAGCCTGAAAACCGCCCAGCTCACCGCCCGTAACGACAAAGTCACCTTCGATCGCTATCAGAAACTCAGCACGTTGCAGAACGTCTCCCAGGCGGATCTGGATAAAGTCCGCACCACCTGGCAGGGCAGCGAGCAGGCGGTGGCGAATCTGGAAGCCACCATTCATCAGCTGCGCATTGAGCGCGGCGAGCGCGACGAAAAGCGTAACGTGACCCTGCAAAAATACCGTAATGCGCTGGACGAGGCGGAACTCAATCTCCGCTGGACGAAAATCTACGCCGAGGCGGACGGGACCGTCAGTAACGTGCAGCTGAGCCCCGGTTTTTATGCCACCTCCGGTTCGGCGGCGCTGGCGCTGGTGAATAACCAGAGCGATATCGTCGCCGATTTCCGGGAAAAGAGCCTGCGCCATACCCGTCAGGGAACCGATGCCGCCGTGGTGTTTGACGCCTTCCCGGGCCACGTTTTCCGCGCCCACGTCACCAGCAGCGACGCTGGTATTCTGGCCGGGCAGGAGGCCGTCAACGGCCAGCTCTCTGAGCCGGAAACCTCCAACCGTTGGGGGCGTGACGCGCAGCGCATGCGCATTCACGTGGCGCTGGACGAGCCGCTGCCAAAGCACCTGCCGACCGGGGCGCGCGCCACCGTGCAGCTCTATAACAGCGAAGGTCCGTTTGCCCGCTTCTTCTCCGGCATGCAGATCCACCTTGTCAGCCTGCTGCACTATGTGTACTGATCATGTCTATTAATACCCTGGCGCGGGTCTTTACCCCGCACGGCAACATTGTCTATACCGCCAACGACTTTCGCCAGACCCTGCGCATCGTCTTTGCCGGGATGATCGCCCTGAGCGTGTCGAGCTTCTACAACACCAGCTATGGCGTCTTCTTCGTCATCTACCCGATTATGCTACTGTCGTTGGTGCCGGTCTTTAACCGCCACGTGGCAAAACAGTTTGTGTTCAGTTCCGCCCTGAACTGCATTGAAATGGTGTTTATCATCGGTTATCTGGCGCAATGGCCAGTGATCATGACCCTGGTGGTGTTTGGCCTCTACGTGATGCGTTTTCGCTTTATGAGCCAGGGGCCGCTGTTCCTCTTTGGCTCGATGGGGGTGGTGTGCCAGAGCACCATGCTCAACTTTATGAGCTATCCCACCACCAACTGGCACACGCTGCTCTTTTCCAACCTCGAAGCCAGCGTGATGGCGGTTTGCTTAAGCGCGCTGATGCACTATCTGCTGCCGGATGTCGAACCGCGCACGCCACCGCCGCGGCTGGAGAAAGATGCCGCCCGCGTGCGCCATGAATCGCTGCTCTCCGGGACCGTGGCGACGCTGATCTTTGTGGTGTTCCAGATAAGCGATCTCAGCGATTCACTGTCGGCGCTGATGGCGGGCATCCTGATCCTCTTCCCGATGCACTATCGCGGCGCGGTAATGAGCTCGCTGTGGCGCGTGGTGGGGGTGGTGCTCGGCTGCCTCTATATTCTGCTGGTGCAGATGGTGCTCTACGATCACAGCAGCCACATGCTGCTAATGATGCCGCTGATTGGGCTCGGGCTGGCGTTTGGCGCCCGCCTGCACGTGATGGAGAAGGTGGGAGCCGGGGTCGGTTTTGCCAGCATCACCACCATCGGCATCATGTTCGGCCAGAACATGCACCCGGACGGCGACCTGGTGTTCAGCGATCTCTACCGTATCGTCTCGGTGACGGTGGCGCTGGTGGCGACCCTGACGATCGTGTTCCTTATGCATCTGTTTCTTAACTGTTTCGCGCCGACGCGCTATATCATCACTCCACCCGCCGGGGATAAATGATAATGTGCGGTAGTCTGCACATTACTTCGCCCTTCTGTGGTAGTAATGCCGGTTGGCTAACCGGATGACAAAGGGAAGGGATCTATGTGGCAGACGCGGGCGCTGGAGCTGAATAATCAGGCTTACTGGAACTGGGAAAAGGCTTGCGAACTGGTGGACTGGGCCGTCGCGCATGACTTTAACACCGTGGTTGTCGGGCAGGCGGATCTGTTCGACAAGCTGGTCTCCCCGAAAGGCTACACGCCGCATCTCGACAACGACCGCCTCTCCAGCCAGCAGCGTGCCCGCTGCGTCTACCTCAACCGGCTGGGCCAACTCTGCCAGCAAAAGGGGCTGCGTTTTTACCTGCAGGCCAAAGAGTTCAGCTTCCCTACCGAACTGCTGCTGGCGCACCCGCACCTGTTTGAGCCGGGCCACGGCGTGCGCCTCGACGTTGATTTCTGGTGCGGGTTCCTGTCCCGTAAAATCGCCCTGATCTGCCAGCGGATTCCTGCCATTAGCGGCCTGCTGGTCGCTATCTCCAGCACCGACGGCCTGCTGCCCGTGTCGCGCCCTAACTGGGAGTTACAGGCAGAGGGCGAGGTCAATCAGGTCCAGCGCGACGCCCGGAGCCTGGCCATCTATAGCTGCTGCTTTAATGCCATGTCCCGAACCATGCAGGCTGAAAATAAACACCTGGTGCTGCGGGTGTTTCCGGCGGGCAATCACGATCTGCACAACGTGCTGGAGGCGATCCGCCCGCTGCCCCAGAGCGTCAGCGTCTCCATTAAACTCACCCCGGAACGTTTCTGGCCGTCGTTTCCCAATAACCCGGCCCTGCTGGCGGTGGAGGAGCGTGAAGTGTGGGCGGATATCGATCTGGTGGGCGAAGAGGTGGGCTGGGGCGTCTTTCCCTGGCTGCGCATCGACGAACTGCAGGGGCGTCTGCTGTGGTGCCGCTCGAATCCGGCAATCCGCGGCGTGGTGTGCAAAGCCAGCTGGGAAGGGGTGGATAACCACTGGGTGATGGGCACCCTGAGCGAGTGCAATCTGGTGGCCTGTAGCCGGATGTTAGCCAGCGATGGCAGCCACCTTAGCGTGGCGCAACTGCTGAATAGCTGGCTGGATGAGCGCTATGGCTGGCAGCCGGATACCGACACTTTTGCCACCTTCCACGCCCTGCTGGAGCAGGCCGGGCAGGTGCTCTATGGCGCCATCTACGTGCGCGATCACGTTTTTCATCGCCACAGTCAGGTGCCGGAAAGCTATGGCCAGGCAGTGTGGAGCCTTTACGGGCAGCTCAACCGCAACCACTGGCTGCCGGGTTCGGAGCGCGATATTTTCTTCAGCGCCAGCGACGTGGAAGCCTCTGCCGCGTCGCTGGCGCGCATTGCCCGCGAAAAAGACGAGGCTTGGGACGCCTCGCAGACCTTACAGGAAGCGGCCCTGCGCTTTACCGAGACCGCCGCCTTCCCGTATGCGCTGAAACGCCGCTGGCTGGAGGAGTGGCAGGGCTTTGCCCTCTACTGCCATCTGTTTGTCCATGCCCAGAAGGCGTTCTTTACCCTGCGCTTTGCCCGCGAGGTGGAGAACAGCTGGAGCATGCGCGAAATCTGCCAGATCAACATCCAGGAGCTCTATCGCAGCGCCGCCGAACTGGACGATTTCTGCTTAAAGCATGCCGATGCTTCTCCCGGCATGCACGTGCTGTTCGATGCCTCCCGCGTGCGCGCCCTGGCGGACAGCCTGAGCGAAGAGCTGAAGGCACTAAAGTCTTAGTGTGATCAATATCACGTCAGATGGAGAAGGCTAAAAACCTGACGTGATCGCCCTCATCATTCTCCTTCCTTGCCGGTTACGTGGTGTGATCGGCATCACGCTGTATCGCTGCCTGTTATCCGGTTTGTGAGTTGCCAGGCATATCCCGTCAATCTCCCTCCTGGGCTGCTCGCCCCGCAAGGCCAATCTGCTGATGATAGCGGCGTAATGGACGGGCTGATGAGGAAGATATGTCGCAAGGTGACTGGCAGTTAACACAGGGTGACGCACTCACGCGTTTTCTGGGGTCAGCGGCAAAAGCGGAGCGCTTCGCCGAATTTTATACCGGTGAAACGACAGAGCCCACCTGTGAGGTGGGACCGGATGCGCCGTCGTTTTGCCGTCGGGTGTTCCTGAAGACCCACGCCCGGCGGCGGGTGGAGCCCGCCCAGGCCCTGCCGTGCCGGGAAGGGATTTTTAGCGACGACAACAACATTCTCTCCTTTTCGGGCTTTTATCCGCTGGCGTACCATCTGCAGCGCTGGCTGCGGGTGGATCTTTTTGCGCCCCATAGCGGCACCTTTACCTTTCGTCTGACGACCTGTGGCGGCGTGCGGCTCTGGCGTGACGACGAGCCGCTGGTCTGCTTTACGCCCTTCACCCGCAACCGCATGCAGCACACCGAGGTCGCGCTAGCGCTGAGCGCCGGTAAAAACCGCCTGTTGATCCATCTGGATGAACTGTTTGAACGCGATACGACATTTGCCCTGCAAATGGTCTACCTCGACGCGACCCCGCTTGACTATGGGCTGCCGGACGCGTGCCCGCAGCTCATCGCCCCACGGCAGTACACGCCGCCTGCGCACAGTACGACGGCCCACGACGATAGCGGCCAACGCCTGTTGACGCTGATGGCGCAGCGGGAATATGGCCCGGAACTCGACGCGCTGCTGTACAGCACCCTGACGCGCGTCAGCGTCCGGGAGGCGGGCTCGGTGTTTTCACTCCTGTCGCTGCTCGTTCTCTGGCATCGCCATCGGGGAGAGCACTTCCCGGCGGTGCTGTGGCGGCGGGTAAAATCCACGCTGCTGGGCTATCGCTACTGGCACGATGAGCGGGGCTGCGACGTGATGGCGTTCTGGGGCGAGGAGAACGTGCTCGCCTTCCAGACGGCGCAGTATCTGGCGGGGAAATTGTTCCCGGATGCGCTGTTTATCGCTTCTGGCCGCCGGGGGCATCAACAGCAACGCCTGGCGCTCACGCGTGCCGCCGATACCGGGGCATTACTGGCCCATGCAGAAACATTCTTAAAAGGGGCGACAGCATGAACAGCGCGCAGCAGAGGAAAATACTGGATCGCGTGGTGCGCGGTTTCTGCCGACTGAAAAATCTTGATGAAGTGGGGGCTGGAGACGGGTTCTCCATCAACTTCGAAGAGTGGGAGTGGGAGATTGGCGTCGGGCTGTATGGCTTCTGGCGCTTTGCGGAACACCAGCAGGATGTGGCGCTGCAGCAGTCGATTCTGGCGTGGTACGAAACGCAGATTGCGAAAGGGCTGCCGGAGATGCAGATCAACACCACCGCGCCGATGATCGCCCTGGCGCTGGTGGCCGGGCATCATCACCGCCAGGATCTACTGGAGACGGTCAACGACTGGGCCGACGCCCTGCTGCGCGATCTGCCAAAAACCGAAGAGGGCGGATTCCAGCACGTGGTGAAAGAGCAGGCGAACACCGGCCAGCTGTGGGATGACACGCTGTTTATGACCTGTCTGTTCCTCGGCGTGGCGGGGATCGTGCTCACACGCCGGGATCTGATCGACGAGGCGAGCTACCAGTTCCTGCTCCACACCCGCTATCTCAGCGATCCGGTAAGCGGGCTGTGGTATCACGGCTGGACCTTTGTCGATAAGCACCATTTCGCCGGGGCGTTCTGGGCGCGTGGCAACGCATGGATCACCGTCGCCATTCCGGAATTTATCGCGCTGATGGGCGAGCATCTGGACGCCAGCGTGCGTCGCTATCTGGCGCAGGTGGTGACGCGTCAGGTGCGCACGCTGTGCGAGCTACAGGCGGAGAACGGCATGTGGCACACGGTGCTGGACGATCCGCTCTCGCCCCAGGAGTCCTCCGCCACGGCGGGTATCGCCTGGGGGATGCTGCGCGGCGTGCGGATGGGGATTCTGGATGCGTCGGTGAGCAGGCATGCCCTGCGGGCGTTCGACGCGGTGATGGCGCGCATTGACGAGGAGGGGATTGTGCGGGAAGCCTCCCGCGGCACCATGCTGGGCTGGGATATTCAGTATTACTGCGATATCGCGATGGCCCCGGTGCCCTACGCCCAGGCGTTAACCATCCTGCTGCTGCTGGAGATCGATCAGGGCGGCTGGCTGGAATAATGCGCAGAAGGCCGGCGATCCGGCCTTTTTTAGCGGCCCAGCAGCGGCAGGAGTTCCGGCAGTTGCGAGAGTAAAAACAAAATCAGCCCAATCGTGCCGCCCACCAGCGTGCCGTTGACGCGGATAAACTGTAGGTCCTTGCCGATGTTGAGCTCAATCTGGCGGGACATATCTTTGGCATCCCAGCCTTTTACCGTGTCGCTGATATGGCGGGTGAGGAAGCGGGCAAAATCGGGCGCCACGCGATGTGCGGCCTGCTCCAGATGTTCGTTCAGCGAGGCGCGCAGGTTGCTGTCTGCCACCAGGGTTTCACCAAACCACAGCCCAGCGTTGGCGAGACGCTGCTTCACGCGGGAGTCGTCGCGCTGCATATCGGCCTTCAGCCACTGGCGCAGGTCGGCCCACATTTCGCCCAGATAGCGGTTAAACGCCTCGTCGTTCTTCAGATACGTTTTGATGTTCTCGGCTTTGGCCGCGGTTTCCGGGTCGTTTTTCAGGTTATCGACCAGCTTATGCACCGCGCGGTCGAAGGCCTGGCGGATCTGATGGGTTCGATCGTGGCTAACGTCATCCAGGATGGCGTTCACCGCGTTTGAAACCACCTCGGCGCTCTGATCCCCCAGCCACTCGGTGGGCAGCACCATCGATTTGCGCGGATGTTCGGTCTTCAGCCAGTGGACGATCTGCGCGGCGATAAAATCGCGCGTGCTGTCGCGCTGCAGCAGGGTAATCAGGCGATTAATGACCGCGTCCAGCAGCACCTGATGACGCCCGTTTTTCGTCATGCTCTCCAGCATGGCGGCGCTGGTTTCGCTGAAATCGACCTTATCCAGCGCCTTATGCACCGCCCGCTTCAGCATCCGTTGAATGCGCCCGTCGTCGGTCAGCTCCAGAAAACCGCTCATCACCTGCATAATATGCTGCCCGACGCGCTCGGCGTTGTCCGGCTTGCTGAACCAGTTGCCGATGAGCAGCGCCGGTTCATGTTTGCGGATGAGCGCCACCAGCGACTGGGTATCAAGAAACTTCTCCTGCACGAACTGGCCGAGATTGTCGCCAATCCGGTCCTTATTGCGCGGGATAATCGCCGTATGTTTTGAGATAAAAGGGATCGGCACCCGGCGAAACAGGGCCACCACGGCAAACCAGTCCGCCAGCGCGCCAACCATCGCCGCTTCGGCAATGGCTTTTACGCCGCGCACCCAAAAGGTTTGTGGCAGAAAGAGGGTAGCGATAAAGGTCGCGGCGGCAATCAGCAGCAGCGACAGCGCCAGCAGCTTGGCGCGTTTGAGTTCAGCGAGTTTTTCCATAGGGTTAAGGATAGAGGGAGAAAAGGCGAAGGGGCAAGGGAGCGGGCATTTTCCCCGGTGGCGCTGCGCTTACCGGGGCTACGAGGAGTGCGCGGGGGGGTTGTAGGCCTGATAAGCGTAGCGCCATCAGGCGTTTTCTCTGCATTCACAAGGGTAAGAAGAATCGCCATAAAATCCCTACGCCAAACGCAATCAGCACTACCCCCGCCACGCGCTCCATTTTCCAGATGTGGTCGCTCAGCCGCCGCTGAACGGCGGGCAGGGCGATGAACGATACCACCGCCAGATCCCACGCCAGCACCACCGTGACCATCCAGATGCCGCTCACCGACTGCTGGAGCAGCGTCACATTCGGCCCGAGCAGGGCGGTCATCAGCGCCAGGTAAAAGAGGGCATTTTTCGGATTTAATACCGCCGACCCCAGGCCGAGCAGAAGCTGCCTGCGCCAGCCGGGGCGTTCCGGCTCCGCATCATCCAGCGTCAGGGTGCGGGCGCGGCTATGGAGCAGATGCCAGCCTATCCACAGCAGATACAGCCCGCCCAGAAGTTCAATGGCGTTAAACAGTAGCGTGTACTGGCGCAACGCGCTGGCGCCAACGATCACCAGCAGGATATAGAGCCCGTTGCCCAGGGCTATCCCCACGCACAGCCCGGCGCTGCCGCGCAGGCGATGCCGGGCGGCAAACCCCATCAGCAAAAAGAAATCCGGGCCAGGGCTGAGCAGGGCGACGAAGTGCGCCAGCGCGAGCGCCAGAAAAGCGGGCGGGAAGAGAGCGGGAGTCAGTTCCATAGTGACCTCATCAGCAAAACTGAGGTCAGGCTACGCCGGTGCGAGCGCTAATTATTGTCGGATATTGATCGCCCGGTGGCGTACTGGCGCGGCGTGGCGGCGGTGTAGCTGACGAAGGTTTTATGGAAGTGGCTCTGATCGGCAAAGCCGCTCTGGTAGCTGACGTCGGCGATGTTGTCCCCGGCGCGCAGCCGGGCTTTGGCGAACTCTACCCTGGAGATGGCCAGAAAGGTGCCGGGCGTCAGGCCGGTATCCTGCTTAAAGGTTCTGATTAACGTCTCTTTGCGCAGGGAAAAGCGTTGGGCTAAGACATCCAGCGAGGGCGGTGCCTGCAGGCTGTGGCGTAAGGTCTGTAACAGCGCAAGGCTGGAGGGGCGTAGCGTTTCAGGCGGAGAGGGGTTTTCTTTCAACGCTGCCAGTAGGGCATCAATAGCTTCGGGTGACAGCGTGTCAACCACAGCCAGATACTGGCGGAAAAGCGCTTCGCTGCGGATCACCTGCATGGCGGGCTGAAGGTCAGTCTCCAGATAGAGCATGTGGTAGCTGCGGGGTTGTCCCGCAACGGGGTTACAGCTGTGCGGCAGATGCGCGGGGATCACAATCAGATCGCCAGGATAAAGCGTAAACGGCTCGCCGTTGCAGGTGCAGCAGGTTTGCCCCTCGAGGATGGCGCCAATAGAGAGCTGAGCATGGCTGTGACGCTTATAGGCTTGCGTGCTCTGCCAGGTGCTGCGCAGCTCCACGCCGGGCTGGCGTATGAAGGTCTGATGGACGTGGCGGGTATGGGGCATGGCGGTCACCGGTGTGAGGGGTAAAGGGGCTTAGGTGCTTATAGCATGAGCGGACAAAGGTGTCGCCTGGAATAATTTGGGAGAGGTCGTTATGTGATTAGAATAGTGGTATAAAATTCAGGGTTAAATAAAATAGCGACGACGCATCATGGACTTATAGGTGAAATTATCAAAGGAATGAATATATGGCCGTTATACCATTATTACCCAAAGAGGGTTTGGATCTTATTCATAAGAATATGCGCGAGGCGCGTATAAATGGAATGTCGAGAAATATGGCCTTGCCGCAAACTTATTACTGGTTCTATCAAAAAGTCCGGAATCGAGGGCCCTGGGATTACAAACAGCAAGACAGAAAACTGGCAAATTTTGGCAATTTTAATTATGGTGCAACAGGATTTGCCGCGGGTATACCTGAGAAAACGCTCTATATGGGAGCGGGTTTTGCGCAGTCACATGCTAAGACGTCGCGTCCACAATGGGGTGCATGGCATGGCGAATTTCCCTATGGTGACGACCCGCGCGATCAGTTTTGGATTAAACAGGGAATAAACTATGCACGTCAGCACGGCTATTAAATGGTTACATCGGCTGATCACCATCCTGTTACTTATTATCGTTGCAGGCTATTTTTCTTATGAATACTTCATGGAGAGTCGAAGCGACGATCGTTTAGTGATGCAAAAGGAGATTTCAGAAAACGTGACGCTTTACGTCACGCAGTATGGGGGTGGGGCAACCGTGCCTGATGTCTATCGTTATTACCTGGATAAAAAAAATCAGACGATAGAGCAGCTCAGGGAAAGTGAGCCTTTTCTTGTTTCAGATAATGGCAGTGCCATAATTAGTGGCTACGGAAATACTATCAATGTTAAGTTATCAGGGCGTATCTACTCTTTCAGTAATCTTACAATGTTCTACGCTCAGGAAAATCTGGTTATCCCTGTGATTAATCTTACTGCCACAGGAGTACGTTAATTCATATGGACATGAAAAAGCATGCAGTGGTGAGACTCAAACGCGATGATATGCCACTACATATTATCCTGCATACTAATGAACTGTTAGCATTGGCAGAAAAGTCTGATAAGGAAATCGATTATAGCGATATTCCAGAAACTACCGATGAACAGTGGGGTAATGCGGTTCGCGGGAAATTTTAGTCATCTAAAATAACAGATATCACCTGAAGGTGGCGCGCTCGATATAATTGACTTCACCCTCGTAAAACCCTTTGTGGAAGCGGTTTTTATAGCAAGCCAACGATGGTGGCTCTATTTAGAAAAATAGAAATCGTGACAGTAAATTAAATGAAAAATAGCAATTTTTTCTCCTGTATGTATAAGCATATTTTGAAGGCTTTGATATTCTTGACCGTTCAGATCTGGAGTTTGTTTGAAGCCGTATTATTTGTAGGCGGGTTTATAGTTTGCCTTATGTTGCCTGTCGTGTGGCCAATGAAGTTCGTTTATGCCGCGTTATGGCTTGTTGTATTCTACGTATGTTTAAACGTTATTGGTGTATTAGAAAAATCTCTTGCCAGAAAAAAAAGCGAATAGGAAAAGATTGTCTTCAAAGACAGCTGGAACGAACGCTGCGTCGCCTGAATGGAGCCATTATATCGCACGCCACCCGCCGGGTGGCACACCCTGTATACCTAACTTTACCTGCGAAACCAGCTATTTTGACTACTCTTAATACCCCAAGCGGTAAAAAAGGAGGCAACAATGGCCTATCAGACAGTGAATCCTGCCAACAACAAACTCATCAAAGAATATCCTTCTCATACTGATGCTGACGTCGAAGCGGCGCTGAATACGGCTGATGCGCTCTATCATTCCGACTGGTCAAAGGGCAGTATCGACAAGCGCCTGGCGGTGCTGCATAAGCTGGCGGACCTTATTGATTCCCGCACTGAAGAGCTGGCAAAAATCGCCAGCGAGGAGATGGGGAAACTCATAGCCCAGAGCCGTGGCGAGGTAAAACTCTGCGCCCAGATAGCCCGCTACTACGCCGACAATGCGAAGCAGTTTCTTGCGCCGGTGAAGTATCCGTCGGAGCTTGGCGAAGCGTGGGTGGAGCATCACCCCATCGGCGTGGTGATGGCCGTAGAGCCGTGGAACTTCCCTTACTACCAACTGATGCGCGTACTAGCGCCGAACCTGGCGGCGGGTAACCCGGTTATCGCCAAACATGCCAGCATCGTGCCGCACTGTGCCGAGGCCTTTGCCCATCTGGTGCGTGAAGCCGGTGCCCCGGATGGGGCGTGGACCAACCTGTTTATCTCTTCAGATCAGGTAGCCAATATCATCGCTGACGATCGCGTGCAGGGTGCGGCGCTGACCGGGTCTGAGAAAGCCGGTAGCATCGTGGCGGCCCAGGCGGCGAAGCACATCAAAAAATCGACCCTTGAGCTGGGCGGTAACGACGTCTTTGTGGTGCTGGACGATGCCGATCTGGAGAAAGCGGTAAAAATTGGCGTCAATGCGCGCCTGGCCAATGCCGGACAGGTCTGTACCGCAGCCAAACGCTTTATTATCCACGAGAAAGTGGCGGAGGAGTTCCTGGCGAAGTACACCGAAGCCTTTAAGCAGGTGAAGATTGGCGATCCGCTGGACGAGAGCACCACGCTTGGGCCGCTCTCCTCTAAAGACGCGCTGGAAACCCTGACAAAGCAGGTCGATGAGGCGGTGAAAAATGGTGCCACGCTGCATTACGGCGGCAAACCGGTGCAGCGCGAGGGCAGCTTCTTTGAGCCGACCATCCTGACCAATATCACCCGCGATAACCCGGCGTACTTCGAAGAGTTCTTCGGCCCGGTGGCGCAGATTTATGTGGTGAAAAATGATGAGAAGGCGGTGAAACTCGCCAACGACTCGCACTACGGTCTGGGCGGCGCGATCTTCAGTAAAGATACCGATCGTGCCAAAAAGATGGCCTCGAAGATCGAAACCGGGATGGTGTGGATCAACTGGCTCACCGATACCGCGGCAGAGCTGCCGTTTGGCGGGGTGAAGCGTTCTGGTTACGGGCGTGAGCTGTCGGATCTGGGGATCAAAGAGTTTGTGAACCAGAAGCTGGTGGTGATCCGCCGGTAAATGTCTTTACCGGTACAAAGGCGGCAGCGGATGCCGCCTTTTTTATGCTTCGGCCTGGAGCAATATCCGCATGGCGGCGCTGCTACAGGCCTGGCTTTATCAGAAGGTGACGCCGCCGCCAACGTAGGCGCCGTCAATCAGGGTGTGGCCCGGACGGCCATCTTTGCCGTCAACGCTGACGTGACGGTAACCCACCTTCAGGGTAACGGGGGTAACCGGCGTCCAGCTCACGCCGCCGTTGGCTTCAACGTAGTTTTTCACGCTGTTATTCAGTCCTTCCGGCGCGACATAGCCTTCACCGTAAACGTGGATGCTGTCGGTCAGGGCCAGGTTGACGCCACCACCGATAGGGAATGCCACGCCGTTATCGCCTTTCTTCGGTCCGAGGTAGATGGCTTTCGCACCGGCATTGAGCATCACCGGCCCCACTTCCAGGTTATAACCCGCGCCAACACCGCCGGTCTGGGTGCCGTCATCGGTGTTTTTCAGCCAGTTACCTTCGGCATACAGACCTGAGGAGGATTTACCCATCTCAAGGTTCAGATTGGTGAAGTTTTTGCTCTGCTCAATGCTGCCGCCCATGGCCATCACGGAGCCAGAAATCGCGGTCAGTGCAGCAAGGATGAAGATATTAAGCTTTTTCATGTTTTATGCCTCGTCATCTAATTTGTCTGCGCACACCCTAACAGGCGAGGTTTATGGCTGCAAATGTGCTCATGAGCACGGTTTTATGCTGATTTTGTGTGGATTTTGTTCAGATAATGTGAGCGAAAGGTGTAAATGGTGCCGGGTCAATCGTTAAATTTTTCATGTTGAGCGGAGGTTTAGATTAGCGCCTAAACAGAAACTGAACGGGGCGGGAAAAGTAATTAGTTAAGTATTAATTGAATTTCTTATAATTTCCGAAAATGTTTCTGATGTAACAGATAAATATGTGAATTTACATTTTTGCAGATAAGCTGAAATCCTGAACAGGCGATTTTGCCGGCGGGAAAAAGCGGCCGGGATAAATTGCCCCTTGTTCCTGGCCGGCAGGCGGCCGAAAATGTCGCAGGGGAGAAGGTAATCTCCTTAAAAGAGCCAGAACGGAAGTAGGAATATTTTGAGTGGTAATAAAAAAGGAAAAAAAATGAGCGCCCTGATTACGCGCGCACGATGTTTATTCGCAACGAAAAAGACGCGGATTATTGCCTTCTGCATCGTTACGGCCGGCGTCGTTGGCTTCGCAAACGATCTGTTTGGCCTCTGGGATATGATAGGCCCAAAGCCGCAGGAGAAGTTGGCTGTGATTCAGGCGCGACTGCAGCCGTTTCGTACCAGCCCGCTCGTAACCCACTCGGTGAACGATCTTTTTTTAATGATGGAGGTGAGGAATTATGGTGAAAAGACCATGATGTTGACGTCCGCTGAGATTGATATCAAAAAGAGCCGGGTGGCATCAAAGGGTAAGGCCGGTTCCTTTTCCCGCTGCGCATTAACCGACGATGCGAATCGCAACACGCCCATTTTGCTTCGGCCCGGAGAGACTTCATGGATAATGGTGTCACAGGCGGTAACGCTGCCCGGGCTGACCGACTGGTTAAATAACGATGAGCTGAAGAATATTTTTGTCGCCACGCCTGAAAATGCTTTTACCATCGCGCAGCACGATTATCTGCCCGTCTTTAATAAAAAAATGGCCGAGCATTATGGCGCTGATGCGGAAATTGAGGCAGTTGTGCATTTTGGGCAAGACAGCGGCTCTCAGGTTTTCCATTTTCCTCTGGCTAACGGGAAAGATATATATGATAAAAGCGGCGGTTTGCAGCACGACTGGTTTATCGCAAATTGGCTTTATCCCCAGCCGAGCAGGTTACGGGCAGAGGGCGACATCTGTCATTTCCGTAGCGGATAGCAGACCCTCTCCGCAGGAGAGGGCGCCATCAGGCGTTACTTCCGCAATCCCGCAAACCCTGCGCGAATCTCTTCTTCTGGCAGTTCAATGCCAATAAACACCATGACGCTGTGCGGCTGCTCGTCGCCCCAGGGGCGATCCCAGTCGGCGCTGTAGAGACGCTGTACGCCCTGGAACAGCAGGCGGTTCGGTTCGCCGTCGATCCAGAGCATCCCTTTGTAGCGCAGCAGTTTGTCGGCAAACGACAGCAGCAGGTTCTCCATGACCCGGGAGACTTCGCTGATATCCACCGGATAATCCAGCTCCACCACAATCGACGCCACGTCGTTCTGCTTGTCCGCCATAAAGTGGAAGCGCGGTTTTGAGGTGACATTCTCTTCCAGCATAAAGCCGTTGGTGTTGAACAGCTGAGACAGGTCGATATCGCCATGGGTGACGGTATAGATGGGGGCTCGGGAGTTGATGCGCATCAGGCGCTCGCGCAGTTTTTCACTCTCGCCCGCCACATCGGTTTTGGTCAGCAGGATGCGGTCGGCGTAGCCCACCTGCGACTGGGCGATGGTGAACTGGTTCATCTGGTCGTCGGCGTGGACCGCATCGACCAGGGCGATCACGCCGTCCAGCAAATAGCGCTGGCAGAGGATCTCATGGGAGAAAAAGGTCTGAATAATCGGGCCGGGGTCGGCCATGCCGGTGCACTCAATCACCAGGCGGTCGAAGTCGATCTCACCCCGATCGCGGCTGTCGAGCAGGTCGAGCAGGGCATCTTCGAGTTCGTTGGAGCGGGTGCAGCAGATGCAGCCATTGGTCAGGGTTTTGATCTGAGTGGCGCGATCGCCAATCAGCTGGTCGTCCACCGAGACTTCACCGAACTCATTTTCGATGACGGCGATTTTAAAGCCGTGCTGTTCGTTAAGGATGTGACGCAGCAGGGTGGTTTTGCCCGCGCCGAGAAAGCCGGTGAGTAGGGTAACTGCAATCGGTGTCATGGTTTCTCCTTCAGCAGCAGCGTACGCCGCCTTCTCCTCCTCCGCCATAGCGCGCTTCCTGACGCTCGCGGAAGAATTCGTTGTAGGTCATGTACGGCTTATCCGGATGGTTGGTCTTCATATGCTCAACGTAGTTGTCATAGTCCGGAATGCCAATCAGCATTTTCGCTGCCTGACCGAGGTATTTTTTTGCTTCGCCTAAGTTACCAAACATTGTGCCATCCAGATAGAAAAAGCCCGGTGGCGCGCAGCGATCCGGGCCTACAGTACCGTTGTAGGGCGGGTCAGCGCAGCGCCACCCGCCATTGTTTTAGTGGTGTGAAGAGGTCTTCACGCCGCCTTCCGGCACCGGTACGTACGGCGTCTCTTTATCGGTACGACCCTCGGCGTTACGCACTTTCATCCAGGTTTTGATGCCGTAGAAGATGATGCTGTAGACCACCACCAGGAACAGAATGCTCAGACCCGCGTTGGTGTAGTTGTTCACCACGATATGGTTCATGTTGGCAATCTGCTGGGCAGTCAGCTCACTGCCGCCTGCGGCAATCTTCTCTTTGTACTGGTTCGCCATAAAGAAGAAGCCTTCCAGCTGCGGGTTGGAGCTGAACAGTTTCAGACCCAGCGCCCAGGTGGTGCAGAGCAGCAGCCACAGAGCAGGTACCACGGTCACCCAGATATATTTGGTGCGCTTCATCTTCACCAGTACCACGGTGCCGAGCACCAGGGCGACAGCCGCCAGCATCTGGTTAGAGATACCGAACAGCGGCCACAGGCTCTTCACGCCGCCCAGTGGGTCGACTACGCCCTGATACAGCAGATAGCCCCACAGACCTACGCAGCCCGCGGTACCCAGGATGCCCGCCACCAGCGAGTCGGTCTTCTTCAGGAACGGCACGAAGTTACCCAGCAGATCCTGGAGCATAAAGCGGCCTGCACGGGTACCGGCATCCAGCGCGGTAAGGATGAACAGCGCTTCGAACAGAATACCGAAGTGGTACCAGAAGCCCATGTCCGCCCACGGCAGCACTTTGTGGAACACGTGGGCGATACCGACCGCCAGGGTTGGTGCGCCACCGGCACGGTTCAGCACCGACGGTTCGCCGATGTCTTTGGCTGTCTGCATGATCTGCTCAGGGGAGATCACAAAGCCCCAGGAGCTGACGGTCGCCGCCGCGTGGGCGCTTACGTCTTTCAGCTGCGCCATGATCAGCGCCGCGTTGTCACCGCCCATCTCATGCAGGTTCGGCATGGTAATGCCCAGGCCCGCTGGTGGGGTGTTCATCGCGAAGTAGAGACCCGGCTCGATGATGGAGGCCGCCACCAGGGCCATGACCGCCACGAAGGATTCCATCAGCATTGCGCCGTAACCGATAAAGCGCGCGTCGGTTTCGTTCGCCAGCAGTTTCGGCGTGGTGCCGGAAGCGATCAGGGCGTGGAAGCCAGAGACCGCACCACAGGCAATGGTGATAAACAGGAACGGGAACAGCGCGCCTTTCCACAGTGGACCGGTACCGTCGATGTACTGGGTCACCGCAGGCATTTTCAGCTCAGGGTTGATGATCACGATGCCGATCGCCAGACCGACGATCACGCCGATTTTCAGGAATGTCGCCAGGTAATCGCGCGGCGCCAGAATCAGCCATACCGGCAGCAGGGCGGAGATAAAGGCGTAACCAATCAGCGCAAAGGTGATGGTGGTGTCTTTAAAGGTCAGCGCCGGGCCCCAGTACGGGTCGTGGGCAATCACGCCGCCGAAGTAGATGGAGGCCACCAGCAGCACAATACCGATCACCGACACTTCACCCACGCGGCCCGGACGCAGGAATCGCATATAGATCCCCATGAACAGCGCAATCGGCACGGTAGAGCAGACGGTGAAGACGCCCCACGGACTTTCCGCCAGCGCTTTCACCACGATCAGCGCCAGCACCGCAAGGATGATGATCATGATCAGGAAGCAGCCGAACAGGGCGATGGTGCCTGGGACGCGGCCCATCTCTTCTTTGATCATCTCACCCAGAGAGGCGCCGTTACGGCGAGAAGAGATAAACAGCACCATAAAGTCCTGCACCGCACCCGCCAGCACCACGCCCGCCAGCAGCCACAGGGTACCCGGCAGATAGCCCATCTGCGCCGCCAGGACTGGCCCAACCAGCGGACCCGCGCCTGCGATAGCCGCAAAGTGGTGACCAAACAGCACGTAGCGGTTGGTTGGCACGTAGTTCAGGCCGTCATTGTTAATGACCGCCGGGGTGGCGCGCGTCGGGTCGAGCTTCATGACCTTTTGCGCGATGTAGAGGCTGTAGTAGCGGTACGCCACCAGATAGACCGACACGGAGGCCACGACGATCCACAGGGCGCTGATGTGCTCGCCGCGACGCAGGGCGACGACAGCAAGGCAACATGCCCCGAGTATCCCAAGCAGCAGCCAGGGGACGTGCTTAAGTAGTTTTTTGATATCCATAATAAGACCTGGTTTTTAGATGAAAAAAGCGTCAGGGTTCGCTGTAGAGAGAGTGATTAATGCTGCGGCGATCTTGCCAGAGCCTTGCGCGTGTAAAGGAAGGTAAATCGGTGAGTGGTTGTATGGCGGGATGAGCGGTCAACTGGGAGGGCGAGTGGTTCAGGCTCGCCGTCAGAGGAGGGGATTGTGTGAAGGGGATCACGAACCAGGGGTTAGTCCAGGGTTTCCAGTACCTTGCAGGCGATCTGGTTCAGGGCAATGAACTCGCTCCAGCTGTACTGCTGCTGATAATTCAGCACAAACTGTTTTTCCACCTGGCAAATAAGGGGGCGGGTTTCATAGATGCTGCACAATTTTGTCTCTATGCAGTAGTGGCGGCAAACGCCGTCGCCACGGTCGAGAAATCGGGTCTCATCAGCCCGGTTCACGTGGCGGCAGCAGGCGCCGCACTGATTGCAGGGAAACGCCGGGGCCAGAATCATAGTGATTTTAGCCAGTCGTTGACCGAGGCAAGGTTCCCTGCCTCGAAGGGCAGTTCGATGTTGCGTTTTTCTATCTCCTGACGCAGCAAGAACTCCCGTTCCAGCTCGGTGTTGACCAGCGTCAGGTGGTGGGAGAAAGACGCAAGCTCATCGGCATTCATCGAAAACTCAAGGGCTGCCAGCTCTTTCAGGTAGCGATCCAGTTCGACGTTTACTTTCTCGTAATAGGCTACCCCGCGCTGGAACTTATCCTGGAAACGGTCCAGAAACGCCCAGACGCTTTTCATCATGCTGCTATGCTCCAGAAAATAGTGCATCACCAGCGTGAGCAGACCGGTCGCCAGCGCGCCGCAAAATGCTGCCAGCTCCGGGCCGAAGGGGAAGGCGAAGAGAGTTGAAAGATGTTCATTGATAACGACGCCCGCAGCAACTGCCACGCCAGCGGAAATGATTTTACTGACGGCTTTCATCAGCTCACCTGGCGCCAGGTTTTGCGGGTTAAAGACCATCACTTTCCACGCCTGCACCAGGTTATTCCACATCTCACGGATCAACCTCACCGCCATTTTTTGCGTAGTGAAGACGATATTCATCAGCGTGGTAGTCACGGTAGAGAGTACGCCGCCGATAGCCCCCTCTTTAAAGGCGATAAGGAATTCGCTGAACCTGACACGGATACGCTCCCATACGGCGCGAAGTGCCTCGCCAAGATCGCCCGCAAAATCGCTGGCCTGGAAGCGCTCGCGATGGCGTTGGTAAATGGCCGGAATGCGGTCGCGAAATTCGAACCACACCTCTGCCAGCACCAGGCCAAGCATCTGGCGAGTGCCCATTTTGAAGCCGTTAGCCAGGGATGCCTGTGAAATATTCAGGGCAAATTTACTGCTGGTGTAGTACGCCTGGTTTAACGTGGCATTGTAGCGAGCGCGGGCCTTCTCATCCGCCTCGCGCATCTTATCAAAATCGGCGCTGGCTTTATTTTCCAGCTTTTTCAGGCGCTTTTGTTCCTGCTCCGTAAGCGCCGGTTTGCTTTTCAATTCGGCAATCTCGGTTGTCGTCGCCTGATATTGCTCCTGTAACACCTTAATGAACTCGCTCATCGGTTTGGCTTTTTTGGCTTTGTTGAGCGATTCGTTGGTGAAGGTCAGGTTGCTGGCATCATTCGCAAGGTCAGCGCCGTCCATCTCCGCTAAAATGCGTCCGGCATCGTGGTGAATTTCATTGGCCGCAATGATGTGGTCAAGGTTAGTTACTCCATCGGCGGCGAAGGTTGCGCCGGTATAGCTGTCTTGTAGATCTCCCGCCTGGCGCTGTTTTTTGCCCTCGCGGTTGGTATCTATGTAGTTTTTATGATGATGATAGAGGGTGGAGTTATAGGCTTCGCGTTGTTCATAGCGCTGGCGCTCTGCTTCGGTGCCATAAATGTTTTGCCGGACATTATGGAGAGTATTTACATCGCCACCGGTTTTGTCTTCAAAGAGTAAAAAATCGAGTCCGAAAGAGGTGGTCAGGCTTTTCACGACCGTGGTGTGTAACTCTGATCCCCAGTCGAAGGTTGTTGTGCTCATGATAACGTTCCCTGAATAAGTTCGCCGGGCGGAGCCCGGCAGTAAGTTAGGCTTTCGCTAAAAAGCGAACATACTCCTGGTCTGAGGTTTCCAGGGCCTTATCCAGCGCCTGTTTGTTCAACACGTTGATGCCGTTTTCATCCACTTCCAGCTCAATAACGCCCTCGTCATTGATAACCGCCTCGTTCTGGGCGTTGGTCACCGGTTTGAACAATGGGGTGGTGATGACATCGGTCATGATGGCGGCGAGCATGTACCCGTTTTGAATCGCCCGCAGGACGTATTCCGGTTCATTAATCTCTTTCTGACCTGCCGTGATTTTTTGATGGGTTGCTTTCAGGATGTCAAAATAGTCAGCGAAGGTGTCGTGCATGCGTACCAACGCGTGGTAAATGTTATCGACGTAGTGGTTCACATTTGCCAGATGCGCTTCGGCCTGATCCATCTGCGTGATGGCCTTGCGCACCTTACGCGCCATCTCCTGGGCATTTTCCAGCGCCTTCTCAGCATGATTGTTGTAGGCCCAGCCCATAATAGCTATCAGCGGGGCTACTACAGCGCCTCCCAGCACCATTGCACCGCCGGCCATTCCCCAGCCGCCAGCCGCCAGCGATCCGCCACCGATCGCAGCCATCGTGGCATTATAGGCAGCGGCGCCAGAGAGGGCGGCAATCGGCGTTCCGGTAGAGGCCGCCGCAAATGCCATCACCCCGCTGTAGACGGCAAACCCCGCTGCGGCACCAGAAGTACCTGCCCCAATGACAGTACCCAAAAACTCCGTCGCGGAAATAGAGAGTTTTTCAATCTGATTCAGACGATGCTGGGGAACCTGTACATTCAGATCTGTTTGTCCCTCTCTGGCCATTTTTTCTAACAACGCTTTAGCGATGGTATTGAATTCCTTAAATTCAGTACCAATTTGCAGTTCTTTCTCGCCCAGGCGTTCAAGCTTCTGTGAAGAGAGAGTATTAGCCGCCTCGAAAGTCTCCTTACGATTATCAAACCGTTCCTGTGCGCCATCGAAAATATCGTTAGCTTCGGATTTTTTTTGGTAGCCGTCGTACGCTTTTTTCCCGCCAAAGGCGGTCGCCGCTGCCGCAACGCCCAGAATGATAAAAGGTAATGCCATCTGTATTTCTCCGTTGTGTGTCGTCTGTAATGCAACGTCCGTCTTAATCCACAGACTCAGGGGTCGCTGCCAGGTAATCATGTAAAGTTTTAAAGAACGTGGCCTTCAGCCATGCCGGTTCCAGCACCTCGATGTTAGGCAGCCAGTAGAAGAGCAGCGGCAGGATCTGGTTTTCATGTGCGGCATGGCAGCGCAGGGTGATGCCGTTTTTATCTTCCGCCAGAATTTCCTGGCCGGGCAGCAGATCGCGGCGTTTAAAATAGTGCGCAATGGTGGCGGGAATAAGCACATCCACTTCGAATGTCTCTTCGCTGACCCACGGGTCGGGATTTTTTTCCAGCAATTCGAGGGTGTCATTATCTGGCGAGAAGGTTTCGCTGCGAATATCCAGCCACTGAATAAGGCTTAAAGAAAACGATTTCAATCTGCCATCTTCGGTGGCTTGTAAATACCATATATTTTTTTTGTTAATTATTTTATAAGGGTTAACCTGGCGCGATTTTCCTTTATAGAGGATCTGGCAAATCTGCTGGCCCTTAATCGCCTTCTCAAAGGCCGCAAGCTGCGCGTGAATATCCCATTTTTCTTTCCGCTCGGCCTCGTTACCGAGGATCATAATATGGTTTTCCTCCACCCGTGACTCCAGTTTCTGCCAGAATTCACGCCCTTTATCAGGAAAATAGTCATCCACATTCAGGAAGTTAGCAATGACGTGATGCAGCCCCGGTCCGGTGTGTCCTTGCGGGGAATGAATAAGCCGGTACAGCCCGTTTCCGGTGTACTCCACAATTGGCGAGAGTGCATTCAGATCGCGATAGACGGTGCGCTCAGTAATATTAAATTTATGCATCAATGCCTGGCGGTTAACCACGCCGTGTAAATGAAGCTCCAGCAGAATATCTACCAACCTTTCAGCCGAGCGACTCCTGGTCGGAATTGTCATATAGCTTTCCCGTGATTTAAAACATTGCTGTGAATTACGCCGGTGCGTGCTGACAAAATATGTCAGTGCAAAAAGCGGCGTGAAAATTTGTCTTAGGTTATAACGGCCAGATTAGGGGTAAACATTAGTTATTTTTACAACGAGGGGATAAAAGCGAGGGGCAGATCGGATCCGCCGGGCAATCTCCCCGGCGTAGGGGTGAATTAGCGTTCGAGTTCGGAATCGGTAATGGAACCCGGCAGGGGGAGTTCGGTCGGAACGTTAAGCCAGTCGGACTTACCGTAAAACACGGCGTTGATCTGCGTGTTGTAGAGCAGGTGGGTACGAAAACGCTGGAACAGCTGCTTGTCAGGCGCGAAATCCGCTCGCCAGAACTGGTTCAACGGCCCCTGCCAGGTTAAGCCTTCGATGTCGTACAGCGCTTTGCCCATCACCTTGAGCGGCTTGTTGTGGATAAGCGCCGACAGCCCCGCGGTGCTGTTGACGGTGATCACCCCCCGGGTGTGGGTCAGCAGGGCGGGCAGGGAGAGATCGTGGATATAGATCACCCGGTCAGTCGTAATGCCGTACTTCTCGCACAGCGTATTAATCAGCACGCCATAATAGCGATGACCGCGATCCATCGGGTGGTGCTTGAACACCAGATGGCGTTCTTTTGGCGCATGGCGGGCGAACGAGCGGATCACGGTTTCGATATAGTCACGCACGTCTTTATACGGGCTGTGATGAATGATCTGGCTGTCGTTGTAGACCTGCAAAATCGCCAGGTAGTACGCGTTGTCCAGCGTTTCGGTGATATGTCGCAGCATGTGGCGCTGCTTCCAGCGATACCACAGCTTACGGCGGCCGGCACGGAACCAGCAGCGCATCTCATACCACGGGGAGAACGACTTGTGGTGGCGGTAGCCGCGATAGCGATGGCGACCAAACCAGCCCGCCGCGTAGTAGAGCATGGCGTGGGCGGCACGGTTAAAGGCGCTGGGCTTCCACGGCGTCGGGGTTTTCAGCTCCGGCAGCGGCTGCTCGCGATAATATTTCGCATCGATGGGCATTGAGGAGAAGGCGTTCACGCCCCCTTTTTCCAGGGTGATATAAAATGGCCGGAAATACCCCTCCTCAAACGCGAGGAAGTCGATGGCTTTGCCGCGCGCCCACTTCTTCGCTTCGACATGCATCGGGCGGCAATCCCCGAAGCAGACGATGGTGTCGAAGGGGTAGGTTTTATGCAGGTCGCGCAGCCAGAAGGCAAAATTTTTCACCGGGCCGGTGTAGTGCAGCGACGTCTCTTTCGCGGCATACCAGGCGTCTCCGGCGTTAAAGCAGACCTGCTTTACTTCGCGGTGGCTGTGCTGCAGCCAGGTCGCCAGACGTGAAAAGCAGGGGCCCATCGGTCCTTGTAGTAAAAGATATCGACGGCCATTTAGCAGGTGGCGGATAGCTTGCTCTTCCATTATTTTTCCCAGATCGGTCCGTTGATAAAGAGTGAGTAACGGCTTGATGACCGCTTTTCTTTAATAAATCAGGATAAATTGTTCGCTAGCGAAGTGTCTGAACGAGATAGCTCAGTTTGAGCTGCCAGCGCTGCCAGCGGCTGGCTTTTTGCGATAAGGAGTGACCCTGCGCGGCCAGCTGGCGGATCAACTGCTCCGGGCTCATCCACAGCCCGCTCTGCCAGTCGATATAGCGCGGATAGGCCACCAGCGTCAGATAGACCAGCGCCGCCAGCGAAAGAGGGCGCTGACGACGCGGGGCGGGATGCCTGTCTTCGGTGAGCCCCCAGCCGCTGTAGAACGGCTGGCCCCAGGTGGTAACCTTCACCCCCTGCACCAGTGCTTCAAAGCCGCTCAGCGAGGTCATGGTGTGCAGCTCATCCACATGGGGATAGAGACTGGTGAGGCCCAGATCCAGCACCTGGCTGTCGACGCAGCTTGCCAGACATTCGGCAGAGATAGCCCCGGCCCGGTTGCCCGCCACCACGTCCGGGTGCGGTTTAAACAGGATATGCGCCTCTGGTCTGGCGTCACGTACCGCCCACAGCAGCGCTTCGTTGCTGCGGATGACCGGGCTGCCGGTGAGGATCGAGGCATCGCCATCCACCTGGCCCACCACCAGCACCAGAGAACGGCCATCACCGGGTGGGGTGAAGGGTTGTACGGTGCCGACGTTATATTTGCTCACCCCGTGCTGGCGGAGCAGATCCACCAGCGTCTCGCCGCGAGCCAGCTCCTGGTCGGTAAGTTCATGCTGATTTAGCAACTGCTCCAGCCCGCTTGGACGGCGACTGTCGAAGTAGATCCCCACCGGGTCGATGGAGAGCGACGAAGGGCGGCACAGATTCGAGCCCAGCCCCCGGGAGCGGATAAAACCATCTTCCACCCGGATGGCGCTTTTAAGTTCAGGATGACGGCTGCCCCACACCAGCACCTGTTCGTCGGCGGCCAGCGTTTCAGGCAGTTTGCGCACAAAGCGCAGCTCTTTGGCCAGCGGCTGGCAGAAGGCGCGCATAAAGGCGCGCTTCCACAGCGAGAAGCCCACCATATAGAGACGGCGATAGCGCGGGGCGGGATTCTGCTGACCGGCAATAATGTCGAGTACCTGCTCCACTTCGCAGCGCTGGCCCAGGATCGGGTCCAGATAGCGCGGGTAGAGGATCAGCGCCGCCGCCACCAGCTGGGGCAGGGCGATCGGCCCCTGGCGACGCGGGCAGGTTTTGCTGTCTTGGGTCAGTCCCCAGCCCGCGTAAAACGGCATGCCGAAGCAGTAGACCGTTTTCCCGAGCAGCAGCGCTTCAAAGCCCATCTGGGAGGAGACAGTATAAACCGCCTCTACGCTGTTCAGCAGGGCATGGGGATGGCAGTGTTCGGCCACCACCTCCACATCGTCCAGCGCCAGCCGCGCCAGCACGCCGCTTTTTTTACCCAGCCGGGTATCCGGGTGGGTGCGCAGCAGCAGGCGGGCATCGGGGTGATTACGTCGGGCCGCCGCCACCATTGCGACAAAATCGTCTTCGCTTGCCAGCGCACCCGGGATGGAGAGATCCCCCGCCACCTGGTCAATCAGCAGCACTTTCGGGCGCAGGTCGCTATGCAGACGGGTCGCCAGCGTATCCGGCAGGCCGCTGCCTGCGGTATAGCAGTTGTACTTGGTGATGCCAAGACGCAGCAGTTCAGCTGTGAGCGTTTCGGCACGCGCCAGCATGCTGTCATCGCAGGGGGTCGCGATCAGCTCTTCAAGGCGGCTCGGCTGGCGGGCATCGTAGTAAATTCCCACAGGATCGGCGATCAGGGAGACGGCTTTGCCCCCCCTGGCGGGATGGCCAATATACCCGATAAAGCCATCCTCAAGCTGCCAGTACGGCAGGCCTAGATCGTGGGCTTTTTGTCTGATTTGGCGGGTATTGGCTTTTTGGCCCCAGCCGACCAGGACATCGTCTTGCGCCAGTTCTGTGTTGGTTTTAAAGGCGTGTAACGGGTGGCCCAGCATCGGCTCAAGCTGCGCTTTTCGCGCCAGGATCCCGGCTGAACCTGTATAGAATGTCATGTGCGCTCTGTGCATCAGAAAACGCCCCGCGTCACTGCGGGGCGTGGGACTCAGAAGTACTCTGCGTCAGGGAAGGATTTGGCAACGCTGTCTTTGGCGGAGGTGAGGATCTCGCTGTCGATTTCTGGCCAGGTAATACCAATGGTCTCATCGTTCCAGCGGATGCCGCGGTCGCTCTCCGGCGCGTAGTAGTTGGTGGTTTTATACAGGAACTCTGCGGTGTCGCTCAGGGTCATAAAGCCGTGGGCGAAACCTTCCGGGATCCACAGCTGGCGCTTGTTCTCGCCAGACAGATGCACACCCACCCACTGACCGAAGGTCGGGGAGCTTTTACGGATATCCACCGCCACGTCGAAGACTTCACCCGCCACGCAACGCACCAGTTTGCCCTGCGCATGTGGCGCCAGCTGGTAGTGCAGGCCACGCAGAACGCCTTTTGAGGATTTAGAGTGGTTGTCCTGCACGAAGTTGACGCTACGGCCAATGGCAGCTTCGAACTGCTGGTGGTTAAAGCTTTCGAAGAAAAAGCCACGGTCATCGCCAAACACTTTTGGCTCAAAGATAAAGACGTCGGGGATTGCGGTCTGAATTACGTTCATGATTACGGCCTGATTGATAAATGGGGCATGACGCCCCAGGTGTTAATGGTGACTACTTGAGCATTTTCAGCAGATATTGCCCGTAAGCATTCTTCGCCAATGGCGCGGCTAACTTGCGCACCTGGTCGGCATCGATAAACTTCAGACGGTAAGCAATCTCTTCAGGACAGGCCACTTTCAGCCCCTGACGGGTTTCAATGGTCTGGATGAAGTTGCTGGCCTCAATCAGGCTCTCGTGGGTGCCGGTATCAAGCCAGGCATAACCACGACCCATCATGGCGACCGACAGATCGCCCTGCTCAAGGTAGATACGGTTCACGTCAGTGATTTCCAGCTCGCCGCGCGGGGACGGTTTCAGGCTTTTGGCAATCTCAACCACGCGGTTGTCATAGAAGTAGAGACCGGTTACCGCATAGTTGCTCTTCGGTTCCAGCGGTTTCTCTTCCAGAGAGATGGCGGTGCCCTCATGGTCGAACTCCACCACGCCATAACGCTCAGGATCGTGTACATGATAGGCAAAGACGGTAGCGCCCGCAGGTTTGGCGGCGGCGGCTTCCAGCTGTTTTTGCAGGTCGTGGCCGTAGAAGATGTTGTCGCCCAGCACCAGCGCACAGTCGTCGTCGCCGATAAACTCTTCGCCGAGGATAAAGGCCTGCGCCAGGCCGTCCGGGCTTGGCTGCACTTTGTACTGCAGGTTCAGGCCCCACTGGCTGCCGTCGCCCAGCAGCTGCTCAAAGCGCGGTGTATCCTGCGGGGTGCTGATGATTAGGATGTCGCGGATACCGGCCAGCATCAGGGTGCTCAGCGGGTAGTAGATCATCGGCTTGTCGTAGATTGGCAGCAGCTGTTTGCTCACCGCCATGGTGACCGGATAGAGGCGAGTCCCTGACCCACCGGCCAGAATAATACCTTTACGCTTGTTCATAATCCTTCATTTCTTCTGTTTTGCTCGGGAGGGCGGCGAACCGCCATCCGGCATCTGTTTGATTGCTGTAGAGGGAGCTAAACGAGCCGCTCCCTGACAAAGGTCCGTGTCGATAAAACAAGGCATGCATAGCATACCCTGTTGCATTTACTTTCCAAGAATTTCGGCAAGCATGCGATCGACGCCGATGGTCCAGTCCGGCAGCGTCAACCCGAAGGTGCGCTGGAACTTGCTGGTATCGAGGCGTGAGTTATGCGGACGTTTTGCCGGCGTCGGGAACGCGCTGGTCGGCACTGCGTTCACCTGGGTGACCGCCAGCTCAACGCCTGCCGCCCGTGCAGTCGCGAAGACCCGCTGGGCATACTCGAACCAGGTGGTGGTGCCGGAGGCGATCAGGTGATAAAGGCCGGCGACCTCCGGCTTATCCTGGGCGATACGGATCGCATGCGCTGTGCAGTCAGCCAGCAGCTCTGCCCCGGTCGGCGCGCCAAACTGATCGTTGATCACCGACATTTCGCTGCGCTCTTTGCCAAAGCGCAGCATGGTTTTGGCGAAGTTAGCGCCACGGGCGGCATAGACCCAGCTGGTGCGGAACACCAGATGACGGGAGCAGAGCGCAGCAGCCTGCTCGCCCGCCAGCTTGGTTTCACCGTAGACGTTCAGCGGTGCAGTCTGGTCTGTCTCGACCCAGGGTTTTTCACCGCTGCCATCGAAGACGTAGTCGGTGGAGTAGTGCACCAGCCAGGCACCCAGCGCCTCGGCTTCTTTAGCGATGGCGGCTACGCTTGTGGCGTTGAGCAGCTCGGCAAAGTCGCGCTCGCTCTCGGCTTTATCCACCGCGGTATGGGCGGCGGCATTGACGATCACGTCCGGCTTCAGCAGACGCACGGTCTCAGCCACGCCTTCCGGGTTGCTGAAATCACCGCAGTAATCGGTGGAGTCAAAATCCACCGCCGTAATACGACCCAGCGGCAACAACGCGCGCTGCAGCTCCCAGCCCACCTGGCCCTTTTTGCCGAACAGCAGAATATGCATCAGTTACGCTCCTGATAGTTCTTCGCGATCCAGTCCTGATAACTGCCGCTTTTTACGTTGTTAACCCACTGCTGGTTATCCAGATACCACTGCACGGTTTTGCGGATACCGGACTCGAAAGTCTCCTGCGGCTGCCAGTTCAGCTCATGGCTCATTTTGCTGGCATCGATAGCGTAGCGACGGTCGTGGCCCGGGCGGTCAGTCACGTAGGTGATCTGGTCGCGGTAGGAACCGGCCTTCGGCACCATCTCGTCGAGCAGGTCGCAAATGGTGTGGACCACGTCCAGGTTCTGCTTCTCGTTATGGCCGCCGATATTGTAAGTCTCGCCCACCACGCCGGTAGTGACCACGGTGTAGAGCGCACGGGCGTGATCTTCCACATACAGCCAGTCGCGGATCTGATCGCCTTTGCCGTAGATGGGCAGCGCTTTGCCATCCAGCGCATTGAGGATCACCAGCGGGATCAGCTTCTCAGGGAAGTGATACGGGCCGTAGTTGTTGGAGCAGTTGGTGACGATGGTCGGCAGACCATAGGTACGACGCCACGCGCGCACCAGGTGATCGCTGGAGGCTTTCGACGCCGAGTACGGGCTGCTTGGCGCGTACGGCGTGGTCTCGGTAAAGAGCGGCAGCTCACTACCCTCACTCACTTCATCCGGGTGCGGCAGGTCGCCATACACTTCGTCGGTGGAGATGTGGTGGAAACGGAACGCCTGCTTGCGGGATTCATCCAGCTCGCTCCAGTAAGCGCGAGCCGCTTCCAGCAGCGTGTAGGTGCCAACGATATTGGTTTCGATAAAATCAGCCGGGCCGGTAATGGAGCGATCCACATGGCTCTCGGCGGCCAGATGCATCACCGCATCCGGTTTATGGGTGGCAAAGACCCGATCCAGCTCTGCACGATTGCAGATATCCACCTGTTCGAAGGCGTAACGGTCGCTCGCTGCGACCTCGGCCAGCGATTCCAGATTGCCCGCGTAGGTAAGCTTATCAAGGTTGATCACCGCATCCTGCGTATCCCGGATGATATGGCGAACAACAGCAGAACCGATAAAACCGGCTCCACCGGTTACAAGGATTTTCATAAGCGATTTTTACTTTTCTATTGAATGAAATGGTCACCAGAACACAATCTCTGCTATCCGTTCAGACCGTGTTTTAGCGGCAGGCAGTCAGAAATACAACGCCTGTTACAGGGTGGAAATCATTATTTCCCTTGCCGTCCCGTTTTTAACTGATTAACGAGTACGAGTATTCCTTCGCATTTTTCGCCAGCGTCTGACGTTTTTGCCCGGAATTCACCAGCAGCGCCAGGGTATCGATCCACTTCTGTGGATCGTTATCCAGCAGCACACCGTTGATATTTTGCTCTATAAAGTCACTGTAGGGCGCGCAGTTGCTGTAAACCCCCACCGCGCCCATGCGAACGAAATCATAAAATTTTACCGGCCCGCGCGCCATATTAAACTCTGACGCCAGTAATGGCGCCAGACCAATATCGATTCGATGATGCTGGGTGTAATCCAGATAGTTCTGCCAGCTCATGGGATGCAGTACCGTCACGCGCGGCAGATCGCGATAGAGCTTGTAGATTTCGTGCTCGCCAAAGATTTCGAAGCTGGCCTGCGGACACTGGGCCAGCACGCCTTTCATCACTTCACGCAGCCAGTATTTTTCGGCCTGGTGCGAGCTGGAGCCGTGATAAGCAATTTTTACCGGCTGCTTAACGGCCAGCAGCCGCGACGTGGGCTGGGCAGGCACCACATCAGGGTTGAGGTGGGCATATTTACGGGCCAGGTAGGGCGTTGACACCCAGATCGTGTCGCAGTGCGAGGTGATCCAGCGGTGCTGGGCCGCAGAACGACGAATGATCTTCGTCCGGTAGGCTCTGGGAAGTGCCCCTAACGCGGACGGGTCAAACAGATCGTCATCCATGAAGTAGACCACCTGGGAGAGATCGTCGATGTTGCGCGCAATTTCGCGCTGCCACTCGGCGGAGATAAAGCGGATGACCACAATGGCCGCCCCTTTATCCACGTCGATAGTGGGCGTGGTTAAAGTATCCACCAGCTGACAGACCGCGCCGGGAAAGCGACGCCGGATGGCCGCTTCAAAGTAGGCCAGCGTCGGTGAATTCCCTTCATGCAGAATCAACAGGGAGCGGCACGCCCAGTTGTCAGCAGGCGTCTCGCTGCTTTGCTTATTTAACTTCAGATACGGTTTAAAGAGTGCCTTTCTGATCAGTTCGTCCATGGCAGCACCACATTAGGAGCATGACTTAATGAGAAATCGGGTCGGTCATAGCTCAGGTTGGGATTGTATGCGGGATCGTGTGTGAGCCGCTGCGCCCAGCGTTTTTTCATATAGCGCAGCTCACCCTGGGCGCGCGCCAGCTGTTCTGGCGTGACATCTTTGCCGCGGGAGACCGACTCGTGGTGATAAAGCTCGGCAAAGGGCGTCCAGACGATACGCCAGCCAGCCTCGCCGACCCGCAGACAGTAATCCACATCGTTAAAGGCCACCGGCAGGTTAACTTCATCTAAGCCGTTAAGGGACAAAAAGAGCTGGCGATGGGTGAGCAGACAGGCCGCCGTTACGGCGGAGAGCTCCTGGGCGCTCACCGCCCTGCGCTGGTAGCCGGGTTCATCGGCGGCCAGCCCACTGTGAAAATGATCGGCGCAGCCACCCGGCCCGACGGCATCGCCCGCATGCTGGACCCGGCCATCGCCGTAGAAGAGCCTTGCCCCCACGATGCCGACGCCCGGGCGCAGCAGGTGGGAGACCATCTCATCCAGCCACTGAGGGTTAATCACCTCGGTGTCGTTATTAAGCAGGCAGATAAGCTCGCCCGTGGCCTCGCGCACCCCCGCATTGTTGATCGCAGAGTAGTTAAACGGATGGTCCCAGGCGATAACCCGCACCCCGTACTCCTGGGTAATGTAGCCAAAATAAGCCAGCGTGTCGGGATCGTCGCTCTGGTTATCCATCACCATGATTTCGATATTCGGGTAGCGGGTGTGCTGCACCAGGCTTTCGATACACGGCCTGAGATGCGCCAGTCCGTTGCGGGTGGGGATGATCACCGACACCCGGGGAAGCTGTTCCGGCAGCGGCCAGCGCCAGCGGCAGATGCCGTGCGGAGCTGACTCCAGCGTTACCCCGACGGGTAAATCTTGCAGCTGGTTTGCCAGGGTTTCGTAGCCATCGTGCTGCACCAGCGCGTCCGGGACGTGCATCAGCAGGGCGGGGATGTGCGCGATATCTTTGGGCGCGAGCTGCCGGGCCAGCTGCAACCAGCCGCGGTAGTTTTCACCCCCGTCCTGCGGGATGGCGAAGGTACCCTGTTCCCGCCAGAGGCCACTCCAGCCGATATAGTTCTGGCTGTGCAGCAGGGTTTCGTTCCAGTCCGGTTTGAAGTCCGGCGAGTGGCGTTTTCCTTTTTCATCCAGCAGATCGTGATCGCCGTAGATCCATTTTGCCTCTGGCGTCTGGCGCAGCTGATGCGCCAGCCACACTAATGCGGCCGGAGCGAGTTCCGTCCCAACCGGAATGGCCCACTGCCATTCTCCCTCTGGCCTGACACTATCAGAGGGGTGCTCCAGCACGGTGATATGCGTGGCCGGGTAACAGAGTGTCGCGATGCTGTCGAGCGTGCGCTGGCGTGATGCCTCATCGCCGCCGTTCACCAGATGCAGGCAGACGCGGGGCAGGTTGCCCCAGCGGGCCAGCAGGCGATCGATCAGACGGCGTTCACCGGGCTGCACGATATCGAAATTCGCCAGCCAGTGTTCATAGGCGTGCAGCGGCCTGTCGTCGCGGATTTTGCCCACCAGCGTGTAAGCCTGCTGTAAATCGGTAAACCACAGGTGCCACGACAGCCCCAGACGTTTGCGCTTTTGCGCATTCAGGCGCTGATAAAAAGGCCACACCCGGCGCAGACGGCGCCAGAGGCTGTTTGCTGCCGACACCTGGGCAAAACGGGCAATGTTAAGCTCACATTCCGCCCCTTCGCTGCTGGCGAGCAGCCCCACCTGAGTGGCGCCCACCGGCAACCAGACTAGCTCCTGCAGG
>NZ_JBBCPK010000029.1:0-47704 GCF_037150775.1 Leclercia sp. M50 | reverse complement strand
GTCGCTGTAAGTGTTTAAATGCCGGGTGGCGCTTCGCTTACCCGGCCTACATGGTTTGTAGGCCCGTGCAAGCGCAGCGCCGCCGGGCAGATTACGTTTCGTCTGAGGTAAAAACCATCCCCGCGTAAGGCTTCTCCCGACATGCCGCCAGCCGCGCAGCTAAATCCCCCACGTGCAGTTCCAGCTTGTGCCCGTCCGGGTCGAGAAAATAGAACGATGCCCCTTCGCTTTTGTTCTCTTTCCAGACGGTGACGCCTGCGTCTTTAAGCTTTTGCGTGAAGGTGCCGAATTGTTCTGGTGCGACAGAGAACGCGTAGTGGGTGTAGTCGCTCTCCTGCGGCGGAATAAATTTGCGCGAGTCGTCATAGGACAGACAGAGCCAGAGATCGCCGCAGGTGAGATAGGCCCCGGTGTGCCATTCGGCATGCAGGCGCAGGCCAAGGAGATCGCGCCAGAAGGTGATGCTGGCAGGCAGATTGCTGACGGCGAGGGTCAGGTGGTTGAGGGCGTTGAGCATGGGGTTCACTCCTTGATAGAGGTTAACCTCACTTCTTTAGCATGTTTATCGACGTATAAATAGAAGCGATCCTTGCACGCTTTTTTGGGCTGGCACCACACCGTATTTACGCCGGGTGGCGCTGCGCTTACCCGGCCTACGGTGTTGTAGGCCCGTGCAAGCGGAGCGCCGCCGGGCAATGCCGGTTAGTGCTTCACCATTACGTGCCGCACCACGGTGTAGTCCTCCAGCCCGTACATCGACATATCCTTGCCGTAGCCGGAGAGCTTCTGCCCGCCGTGCGGCATCTCGCTGACCAGCATAAAGTGGGTGTTCACCCAGGTGCAGCCATATTGCAGGCGGGCGCTCATGCGGTGCGCGCGACCCACGTCCTGGGTCCAGACCGATGAGGCCAGGCCATACCGGGAGTCATTGGCCCACTCCAGCACCTGCTCTTCGTCGTCAAACATGCTCACGCTCACCACCGGGCCGAAGACCTCGCGCTGGACGATCTCATCCTCCTGTTTCGCCCCGGCCAGCAGGGTGGGCTGATAGTAATACCCGCTGCCGCCTGCCACATTGCCGCCGGTGACCACGTGAATGTGCGGCAGGGCTTTGGCGCGTTCCACCGCTTCGCTGACGCGGGCCAGATGGGCGGCGGAGCTGACCGGACCCAGCTCGGTGGTCTCATCGTCCGGGGCGCCCATTTTCAGGCTGGCGACGGCGACGCCCAGTTTTTCCACCAGCGTGTTATAGACCTCTTTTTGCGCATAGATACGGCAGGCGGCGGTGCAGTCCTGCCCGGCGTTGTAGAACCCGAAGGTGCGTACCCCCTCCACCACCGCATCGATATCGGCGTCGTTAAAGACGATCACTGGCGCTTTGCCGCCCAGCTCCATATGGGTGCGCTTAATGGACGGCGCGGTATGGGAAATAATGTGCTCCCCGGTGGCGATGGAGCCGGTCAGGGAGACCATGCGCACCTTGTCGTGGCCGGTCAGCGGGTCGCCCACGGTTTTCCCCCGGCCAAACAGGACGTTAATCACCCCGGCCGGGAAGATATCTTTCGCCAGCTCGGCCAGCTTCAGGGCCGTCAGCGGAGTGATCTCCGACGGCTTAAGCACCACGCAGTTGCCCGCCGCCAGCGCCGGGCCCAGCTTCCACGCCGCCATCATCAGGGGGTAGTTCCAGGGGGCAATGGAGGCGACAACGCCCACCGGGTCACGGCGGATCATCGAGGTGTGCCCCTCCATATACTCCCCGGCGGCCAGGCCGTTCAGGCAGCGGGTGGCACCTGCAAAGAAGCGGAACACGTCGACAATGGCCGGGATCTCGTCATTCAGCACGCAGTGCAGCGGCTTGCCGCAGTTCTGCGACTCCAGACGAGCAAAGGTGTCGGCATTCTGCTCAATCACATCCGCCAGCTTCAGCAAACATTCAGCGCGCGCTTTTGGCGTGGTCTGGCCCCAGGTACGGAAGGCGCGATCGGCCGCCTGCACGGCGGCATCTACCTGCTCCGGGCTGGCCTCGGCCATCTCCAGCAGCACCTCGCCGGTGGCCGGGTTGTACACGGGTTGCATCTCACCTGAACCCGCAACCAGTTCGCCATTAATCAGTAAGTTGTGTTGCATAGCCGACTCCATTGTTTTTATGGTCTGAGTGAATTACAGAGATTGTCCCGCGTTAAGGCGTTTTGCATGCTCGATCGCGTCGTTTTCCGGCGCGTTTGAGCGGCCAAACGGTCGGGCCAGCGCCATGTACACCAGCCCCGAAATCACCACCACCGACAGCCCCACCAGCACCGTCCAGCGGTCGATAAAACTTGCACTCTCGGCAGGCTGGGCCAGCAACCAGATACCGCACAGGCCGTAGGCCAGCGCCAGGATATTGACCAGCATTCCCCAGCCGCCGACGCTCCACTCCCCGGCGGGTTTCCAGCCTTTCAGCCGCTGGCGCAGCGCCGCCAGCACCACCATCTGGAACGAAATGTAGATACCGATAACCGCAAAGGCGGTGATGCGCGCCAGGTTATCCGGCTGGAAGTAAACCCACACGCAGATGAGCACCGGCAGCAGGCAGCTGACGATCATGGCGTTGTCCGGGACGCTGTTTTTCGACAGCTTTGCCATCCAGGCGCTACCCGGTAGCATCTGGTCGCGGGAGAAGGAGAAGATCAGGCGGCTCAACGCGGCCTGTAGCGACAGGATGCACGACGGCATGGCGATCACCGCGATGATGATAAATACCGTGGCGCCGGTTTCCCCCAGGGCTTCGTTGAGGATCGCCGGGATCGGATCGGCGATCTGGCCGTTGACGATGTTCATCAGATTCGGCGAGGCGAGCAGGTAGCCGAGGATCGAGATCAGCGCCGAGATGGCACCAAAGACGATGCTCAGGATCATCGCCACCGGGATCTTCTTGCTCGGGTTTTTCACCTCTTCCGCCACGTTGCCGCAGGCTTCAAAGCCGAAGAACATAAACAGGCCGATCAGCGCCGCCGCCATAAACGCCGGCTGGTAGCTGCCATCTTTGGCGATCACGCCCATCGAGTCGAAGACCACCGAGAAGGGCTGCGCGCGATGGAATATCAGCAGGTAGATCCCGAGCGCAATCACGCTGACGATCTCGCACCAGAAGCCGATTCGGGCCACCCGGGCGAGGTTTTTGGTGCCCGACATGTTCACCGCCATCATCATCAGGAGCAGCACCACCGAGGTGATCAGCATGTTGCCGGCGGAGATCGCAAAGCCGAACAGTGACCCGACGAAGGTGGCGGTATATTCCGCTACCGAGGTGATGGTCACCACCAGTGCCCAGAGGTAGATCCAGGCGGCGATCCAGGCATATTTTTTGCCCCACAGGCGTCTGGCCCACGGGTACAGCCCGCCGGTAATGGGATACTGCGATGCCACCTCGCCAAATACCAGCGCCACCAGCAGCTGTCCGCAGGCGACAATCGGGATCCACCAGATGGCCGGTGGCCCCGCCAGCGTCACCGCCAGGGCAAAGAGGGAGTAGACCGCCGTCAGCGGCGAGAGGTAGGTGAATCCGAGCGAAAAGTTAGAGATAAGGCCGATGGAGCGGTGAAATTGCTGTGTATTATCGCTTTGAATTGCTTCACTTTTCTTGCCAGAAGTCTGTTCCATACGTTTTTCTCTGTGTAGTGATTAGGCCGCAGGTAACACGAATCAAGGTATAGAAGAGCGCCTGAAAGCCGTACAGCACCACTCTCGCGATTTGTTAAGATTTGTATGGATATGTCACATTTTTGTTATGGTTAACCCGCATTTTCCGTGAGGCGCATCACGCCTGCGCGGAGAGATCGCGACCTGAGCGCGCTTTTTTCCGACTATTTCGCCTGTTTTCCCTGTCTGCATCACAGAATTCAAACAATCCCCCCTGAATAAATCCATTTTGCCAAAACGTAGATATTTTTAATTTATGGCTACGAAACATCCCGTTCCCTGAATACTTTCTGAGAGGATTGATTCTGATGAATGCACTGACCGCCGTACAACAGCCCGACGAGGCGTTAGCCCGGACCATCACCGGTTTTCGCATTGCGCCCTCTGCGCAGTCTCCGCGCCTGCTGGAGCTGATGTTCTCCGCGGAGGTCACGCAGCAGTTCCTGCGGGAGGTGGAGCAGTGGCCCATCCAGGCGCTGGAGTACAAATCCTTCCTGCGCTTTCGGGTGGCGAAGATCCTCGATGACCTGTGCGGCAACCAGCTTCAGCCCCTGCTGCTGAACACTATCCTCAGCCGCAGCGAAGGCGCCCTGCTGATTGACGCCGTCGGGGTGGATAACGTCGCCCAGGCGGACGAGATGGTGAAGATCGCCACCGCCGTGGCGCACCTGATCGGCCGCTCCAATTACGACGCCATGAGCGGCCAGTACTACGCCCGCTTTACGGTGAAAAACGTCGATAACTCAGACAGCTACCTGCGTCAGCCCCACCGCGTGCTGGAGCTGCACAACGACGGCACCTTCGTGGATGAAGTGACCGACTACGTGCTGATGATGAAGATCGACGAGCAGAACATGCAGGGCGGCAACTCCCTGCTGCTGCACCTCGACGACTGGGAAGCGCTGGATAAATTCTTCAGCCATCCGCTGGCCCGTCGCCCGCTGCGCTGGACGGCGCCGCCGAGCAAAAACGTCTCTCAGGATGTCTTCCACCCGGTGTTCGATGTTGACCAGCAGGGCCGTCCGGTGATGCGCTATATCGACCAGTTCGTACAGCCGAAGGACTTTGAAGAGGGTGTCTGGCTGAGTGAACTTTCAGACGCGCTGGAGAGCAGCAGGCACATCATCTCCATTCCGGTCCCGGTGGGTAAGTTCCTGCTGATTAACAATATGTTCTGGCTACATGGCCGGGATCGCTTCACCCCACATCCGGATCTGCGTCGGGAGCTGATGCGTCAGCGCGGGTATATCAGCTATGCCACCACTCACTATCAGACTCATCAGTAGGGATGGCGCGGATGTATGATTTTGTCATTACCGGCGGCGGCATTATCGGCATGTCGACCGCCATGCAGCTGATTGCGCTCTATCCGGATGCCCGCATCGCCCTGCTGGAGAAGGAGGCCGGCCCGGCCTGCCACCAGACCGGGCGCAACAGCGGGGTGATCCACGCCGGGGTCTATTACACCCCCGGCAGCCTGAAGGCGCAGTTCTGCCTGGCGGGGAACCGGGCCACCAAAGCCTTCTGCGATGAGAACGCTATTCGCTATGACACCTGCGGCAAGATGCTGGTCGCCACCTCCCCGCTGGAGATGGAACGGATGCAGGCCCTGTGGGATCGCACCGCCGCCAACGGGATCGAGCGCGAGTGGCTGAGCGGTGCCGAACTGCGCGAGCGCGAACCCAATATCACCGGGCTGGGCGGGATTTTTGTCCCCTCCAGCGGGATCGTCAGCTATCGCGAGGTGGCAGCGGCGATGGCAAAACGCTTCCAGCAACAAGGCGGGGAGGTGATTTTCAACGCCGAGGTCAGCGCCCTGAAGGAGCACGCCAGCGGCGTTGTCATTCATACCCGCGACGGGCGCGAGTTTGAAGCCCTTAACCTGATTGCCTGCGCCGGGCTGATGGCCGATCGGCTGGTGAAAATGCTCGGCATCGACCCCGGCTTTATTATCTGTCCGTTCCGCGGGGAGTATTTCCGCCTGGCGCCGGAGCACAATCAGATCGTGAACCACCTAATCTACCCGATCCCCGATCCGGCCATGCCGTTCCTGGGCGTGCATCTCACCCGGATGATCGACGGCAGCGTCACGGTGGGGCCCAACGCGGTGCTCGCCTTTAAGCGCGAGGGCTATCGCAAGAGCGATCTCTCCCTCACCGATATGCTGGAAATTTTGGGTTCAACGGGCATCCGCCGGGTGCTGCAAAACAACCTTCTCTCGGGTTTAAGCGAGATGAAAAACTCCCTGTGCAGAAGCGGCTACCTGCGCCAGGTGCAAAAATATTGCCCGAGCCTGACCCTGAAGGATCTGCATCCCTGGCCTGCGGGTGTGAGGGCGCAGGCAGTTTCGCCAGAAGGGAAGCTGATCGACGACTTTTTATTTGTCACCACGCCGCGCACCATCCATACCTGTAATGCGCCCTCACCGGCGGCGACCTCGGCGATCCCTATTGGCGCGCATATTGTCAGCAAGGTCCAGACCCTGCTCGCCAGCCAGCACAACCCCGGCCGCGCGCTGCGGGCAGCCTGCAGCGTGGAACCACTACACGCCGCGTATACCCGTTAATCATTCTGAGACAGGAAGCCATCATGCAACTCAACGATCCCAGCTTATTCCGTCAGCAGGCATATATAGAAGGAGAGTGGTGCGACGCCCACAGCGCTGAGACCCTCGCCGTGACCAACCCGGCGAACGGCCAGACTCTGGGCAGCGTGCCGAAAATGGGTGCCGGTGAGACTCGCGAGGCGATTGAGGCGGCGAACCGCGCCCTACCCGCCTGGCGCGCGCTCACCGCCAAAGAGCGCGCCAACATTCTGCGCCGCTGGTTCGATTTGATGATGGCGAACCAGGACGATCTGGCCCAGCTGATGACGCTCGAACAGGGCAAACCGCTGGCGGAAGCCAAAGGCGAGATTAGCTATGCCGCCTCCTTTATAGAGTGGTTCGCCGAAGAGGGTAAACGCGTCTACGGCGACACCATTCCGGGCCATCAGGCGGACAAGCGGTTGATTGTGATTAAGCAGCCGATTGGCGTCACCGCTGCCATCACCCCGTGGAACTTCCCGGCGGCGATGATCACCCGCAAGGCGGGCCCGGCGCTGGCGGCAGGCTGCACCATGGTCCTCAAACCCGCCAGCCAGACCCCCTACTCCGCCCTGGCGCTGGCCGAACTGGCGAGCCGCGCGGGCATTCCGGCGGGTGTGTTTAACGTCGTCACCGGTTCGGCATCCGACATCGGCAACGAGCTGACCGGCAACCCGCTGGTGCGCAAGCTCTCCTTTACCGGCTCGACCGAGATTGGCCGCCAGTTGATGGCCCAGTGCGCGAAGGACATCAAAAAGGTCTCGCTGGAGCTGGGCGGCAACGCCCCCTTTATTGTCTTTGACGATGCCGACCTGGATAAGGCCGTGGAAGGGGCGCTGGCCTCCAAGTTCCGCAACGCCGGGCAGACCTGCGTCTGCGCCAACCGCCTGTACGTGCAGGAGGGCGTGTACGATCGCTTTGCCGAAAAACTCCAGCAGGCGGTGGAAAAAATGCAGATTGGCGACGGCCTGACCCAGGGCGTCACCATCGGGCCGCTGATTGACGGCAAGGCGGTGGAGAAGGTCGAAGAACACATTGCCGACGCGGTGGAGAAAGGCGCGCGGATTATCACCGGCGGATCGCAGCATAAACTCGGCGGCAACTTCTTCCAGCCGACTATTCTTGTAGATGTGTCCGGTGATGCGAAAGTCGCCAGAGAGGAGACCTTCGGCCCGCTGGCCCCGCTGTTCCGCTTTAAGGATGAGGCGGACGTGATCCATATGGCTAACGACACCGAGTTCGGCCTCGCCGCCTACTTCTATGCCCGCGATTTAAGCCGCGTGTTCCGCGTCGGCGAGGCGCTGGAGTATGGCATCGTCGGGATCAACACCGGCATTATCTCTAACGAAGTGGCCCCGTTCGGCGGCATTAAAGCCTCTGGCCTGGGTCGGGAAGGTTCCAAATACGGCATCGAAGATTACTTAGAAATCAAATATATGTGCATCGGCCTTTAATCTTTCAGGAGATTTCAATGAGCAGCAATAAAGCGTTAATGCAGCGTCGTAGCAATGCCATCCCCCGCGGCGTGGGCCAGATCCACCCGATCTTTGCCGCCCGCGCCGAGAACTGCCGGGTGTGGGACGTCGAAGGCCGTGAGTATCTTGATTTTGCCGGGGGGATTGCGGTGCTGAACACCGGGCATCTGCACCCGGAGGTGGTGAGCGCCGTGGAAGAACAGCTGAAAAAGCTGTCGCACACCTGCTTCCAGGTGCTGGCCTATGAACCCTATCTGGAGCTTTGCGAAACCCTGAACCAGAAAGTGCCGGGGGATTTCCCGAAAAAAACCCTGCTGGTGACCACCGGCTCCGAAGCGGTGGAGAACGCGGTGAAAATTGCCCGCGCGGCCACGAAGCGCAACGGCACCATCGCCTTTACCGGGGCCTACCATGGCCGCACCCACTACACCCTGTCGCTGACCGGGAAAGTGAACCCTTACTCGGCGGGCATGGGGCTGATGCCGGGCCACGTCTATCGCGCCCTCTATCCCTGCGCCCTGCACGGCGTGAGCGATGATGACGCCATCGCCAGCATCCATCGCATCTTCAAGAACGATGCCGCGCCGGAAGATATCGCCGCCATCGTGATCGAACCCGTCCAGGGTGAAGGCGGCTTCTATGCCGCCTCCCCTGCCTTTATGCAGCGCCTGCGCACCTTGTGCGACGAGCACGGCATCATGCTGATTGCCGATGAAGTGCAGAGCGGTGCAGGCCGCACCGGCACCTTCTTCGCCATGGAGCAGATGGGCGTGGCGGCGGATATCACCACCTTCGCCAAATCCATTGCCGGCGGCTTCCCGCTGGCGGGCGTTACCGGCCGCGCCGAGGTGATGGACGCCATCGCCCCGGGCGGGCTGGGCGGCACCTACGCCGGAAGCCCCATCGCCTGCGCCGCCGCGCTGGCGGTGATGAAGGTGTTCGAGCAGGAAGGTCTGCTGGGCAAAGCCAATAAGCTGGGCAACACCCTGCGTGAAGGGCTGCTGGCTATCGCTGAAAAACACCGGGAGATCGGCGACGTTCGCGGCCTGGGGGCGATGATCGCCATCGAGCTGTTTGAAGAGGGCGACCACCATAAACCGGACGCTGCCCTGACGGCGCAGATTGTGGCCCGGGCGCGGGACAAGGGGTTGATCCTGCTCTCCTGCGGCCCGTACCATAACGTGCTGCGCATCCTGGTGCCGCTGACCGTGGAAGAGGCGCAGCTTCAGCAGGGGCTGGCGATTATCGCTGAGTGTTTTGACGAGGCGAAGCAGGGTTAATTTTTATGCCCGGTGCGAGCCGGGCAGTCTTCAAGGAGCAGGACCATGACCATCATTTCCCAGGCGACGGCTATCGACGGCTACCGCTGGCTGAAGAACGACATTATCCGCGGCGTCTATCAGCCAGATGAGAAGCTGCGCATGAGCCTGCTGACCTCCCGGTATGAGCTGGGCGTCGGCCCGCTGCGCGAAGCGCTGTCGCAGCTGGTTGCCGAGGGGCTGGTGACGGTCATTAACCAGAAGGGCTACCGGGTGGCACCCATGTCCGAACAGGAGCTGCTCGATATCTTTGATGCCCGCGCCAATATGGAGGCGATGCTGGTCCGCCTCGCCATTGCGCGCGGCGGCGAAGAGTGGGAAGCGGAATTGCTCGCCCGGGCACACCTGCTGAACAAGCTGGAATCTCGCGACGCCAGCGAGACGATGCTGGATGAGTGGGATCAGCGCCATCAGGCGTTTCATACTGCGATTGTGGCGGGGTGTGGATCGCGGTATTTGATGCAGATGCGGGAGCGGCTGTTTGATTTGGCGGCGCGGTACCGGTATGTGTGGCTGCGCAAGACGGTTTTGTCTGTTGCGATGTTAGAAGAGAAGCATGTGGAGCATCAGAAGTTAATGGATGCGGTGCTGGCGCGGGATGCGGATAAGGCGGGGGAACTGATGTATCAGCATTTGTTGACGCCGATTCCGATTATTAGGGGGGCGATGGGCTGAAGATTTTGCTGTCGACTCTAAATCCAGATTTTCCCTTTTTGCCCACCAATCACCAGGCAACCACATCCACACGTTTGCCTGATCATGTTTGTTTAGAAGTCATCATTTATCACCTTTCTGGAACGATGCACTAAACGTGGCATCAGCGATAAGGTTTTCTCTGCGTTTGCCGTATGTAATGCCATCGATGCCGGGTCAGGGGTAAAAAGGGGAACGCCTAAAATGGTCGCCAGTTCGAATACCGCACCAATTGCACATCCCATATCCCCTTCTTCAGCGCGATAAACCAGTCCCCGTGATACCCCGGCACGTTCGGCCAGCTCTTCAACGGTGAGCTGACGTTCAATACGCGCCGTACGAAGCATTAACCCCAGCAGTCGTGCAGCGTCGCGGCTATGGCGGGAATAAGTTCGGGTAGAGGGTTTTGCCATCACAGGCCTCTTTGTTCCATTAACAGGTCATTTAAGGTCATTATAATCCGTTTATGGAACAATAAAACTCCTTCGCTTTAGCGATACCTATGGGTTGTGATTAGTCGAACAACCATTTCCCAGCCCTGGCTGATTCGATCAACATGCTAATCGTAAAATCGGGAACAGGAACAGGGGCAGTTTTCTTAAATGGATTCCAGGAAAAAAACTCGTCGGGATAATAGATCTTTATATTAAAGCTCCCTCTATCAACGTTAAATTCTCTAAAAAATTCCTCCATGAGTTCTTCTGCTTCGTCGACATCCAGCAACATATCCGTATCGAGGTCTGTACTGGCATTGAGTAATTCCTGGTTTTTCTCGTTATTGATGAGGTACACGCCGTTATAACGTCTGGCAAGCGCATAGATACGTTGTTCGATATTCCCGGTCATAACTTATCATTTCCTTATGCGTAAAATTATAAATCACAGCGAATTTATATATTTAATGGATACTCGAAAGCAGCCGAATAACGCCTATTACGTTTTATATTAATCTGGACTTATTTTTATTTACTGGTTAGATTTACAGGTGTTATTTAACGCAATACGGGCATGCGCCAACATGCCCGTATCGCTCATCACAATCACTATTGAAAGAGAATAGTAACCATGACTGATATCGATTGTATTGCAGAATCACTGCAACCAGAAGTCTTTGCCGCTGACGACCGGGTATTTACCGTAAGTTATGCGACGCGGTATGGAGATTATACCCGCATCCCGGCGTTTATCATGAAAGGCCTGTGGCTCAATGAAGCCGGGTTCAGCACCGGAACGAAGGTGGACGTGAAGGTGATGAAGGGCTGCATGATCCTGACCTCCCGGCAGGGAGAGCCGGAGATAGAGACGCTGATGCGTGAGGTGAGCCAACTGTCGGATCAGAAGCAACAGCAGGTGATGGACTTTGTTGGGGTGATCTCCGGGAAGCTTCGAAAGGCTTAAGACAGCGAATGAATGAGAAAGGCGCCGGTGGGCGCCTTTTTTATTGGTTACGAAAGGCTGTCAGGTAAAACGACAGGCTCCCTGAAAACATACCGGGAGCCCTGAATGTATTATTTTAAGAACTGAGCAACCCAGCGAAGTAATTCAATTAAGGAGTACTGCCCAAAGAGTTCTCCCTCATTTGTCACCCAGATCGGGAAAAACAGCAGCAGGCAAACAGTAAGCAGGCTGGTGAGAAGAAGACTCACAAACCAACCGCTACGTAAAATCTTCTGATTAACCGCCCACTTAGCCAGATGCTGGCCCATTCGCCAGCGGACCCAGCCCCTACGCCATAAATACCCCAGGAAAGAGATAACAATGGCAGCGATGGCAATAAACAGGCCACAGTAACGCGCCAGTACCTCCAGGGATGCGAGTAAATTAAGCTGATTATCCCAGCGCAGGAACGGCGTAAGATAGACCCGTCCTGTCGCAATGTCGCTGAACCAGATATCGCCATAAGCGGTATAAAGCGGCATAAACAGATAGATAATGACAGCGCTGAAGATTGCCCATTTCACCACCGACCAGTTTTGCACAGCCTTCGTAATGGCTTGCAGGCTGGTCAGGGCTTCATCAATATAGGTCGTAGTAACCCCACGATTCATCGCTTCGCGGAGCATATCCCCGGATTTACCCTTGCGGTTCGCATCCAGCATCTCCTGATGGGCTTCCGATTCCATAAAGGTGGCCACCGTTTTACGGCTACACGCCGCAACAAGCGGATTCAGCAATTTCCCTCTGATGGTTCGATAGACAAGCTCGTTAAGATCGTTTTTCAGCATCAACTCAACGACATGTCCCGCATCCAGTATCTGCGGACGACGACCGTAAACGATCCAGTTAACAGGCTGCGCAGCAAGCTGAGCCTGGCGTAGCTGGCTCGTAAACCGGGCAAAGGGTACGCTGGCGTTGTAGATAAAATTAACGTTACGCAACCCCTCATCAACACTGGAATTTGCCAGCTCAACGGCACCATAACTCGCCAGTTCCGGGATGCCCGCTTTGTAGAGGCCATCTTTAATGAACCTCGGCACATCCTCACGATGGTAGATCAGCTGGTATTGGGGCACGGCGACGCTGGAAAGCCGGGTAATGCGGGTTGTTTCGCCTGTTCCTTCACAGGGTGAACAGCGCTGGTTTCCCGAGCCGCTACAGTGGTTGCAGTTCACCCTGCCGCCTGTACAGGTCGAGCACATCCGGTAATGGCTCTCCGTGCGGTACTGATTGGTATAGTGATCGAAATGGCTGCGCTGTTCCAGTACCTGCCCGCTTCCGCCACAGGTTGTGCAGCTCACGCGTCCAGTACCATAGCACCAGGAGCAGTTGACCTGTCCGCGTCCATTACAGTTAGTGCAGTTCTCAGTTAAACAGAGGCGCGTGGGATGGGAATAGATTTCTTGCTCTTTTTCAAGTGCCCCGTAAGGCTGGGAAAGCACCAGCGCCTGAGCTTCACGCAGTGTTTCTGCACGGGACAAGACCGCGCTGGTTTCAGCCTGAAGCGCCTCGGCGTACTGGAAAGTACTGGTAAAAACGCGGGTGCCGCTCCCGGCGCTGACTCTTCCTACCTGCATGTGATCTGTCGTCTCAATGCGAAAATGGAGACTTAAGTTAATCTGGTAGTCGAAATCAATTTTTTCGACCAGTTCCAGGTCAAGATTATCTGGCTGTAGCCTCGTCGAGCGTTCCACGAAGTTTTGAATGGTGGTAGAGCACGTATCCAGCCACGCGTCTTTCATCTTTATTACCTGAATTGAGAGTTGTTATCGGCAGAATGATATGGCTTTGCCTACGTCAGGCAACTACTAATAAACGGAGTTGGGGGATTAAATGTGGGGTGTTTTGCTTATATAGAGTGCGTAGTAATGAGCCTGAGGTAATGACTTGATTAGCGTTAATAGTTAATTTTTTATTTAGTGTGGTGTTTGGGTAGGATAAAAAAGCCTCCTGCTTTTAAAAGGATTAATTGAATCCTGATACCTTCGGCTATCTCATGATGCGGTTAAAAAGTTTGCTAATTTTGTATAAGGCCTACTGATCATCCTGCATTTACCGAGAGCTAAGTGACGCGTTATGGGGATTTCACCTCCATCCTGACGTTCCTCATGAAAGATCAGTGGTTGAATGGAACCGGCTTCAGTACCGGACTAAAGATTTATGTGAGGGCGTCGATGGACATATTTTTTGTTACTTGTGAGAAGCTGGTAGGTTGATCGGGTGGGGTTTTGCGAGCATCATCGCAATTATTTACCTTCTTCCGTAACGCGATGGCTTCCAGCAAAACTCTCGAACAGGCAATTGCCGATATCACTATCTGGCGCAAAGGCGATCAGCGTGCGCCGCATAAACCGTTATTACTGCTTTATGTGCTGGCGAACTATCAGCAGGGGCATGTTCGTCTGTTTGATTACGGTACAGAAATCCGCGATCAGCTGCATAGCCTGCTGGAACGTTTTGGTCCGCAACGCGCGCAGTACCGCCCCGATATGCCGTTCTGGCGGCTTAAAGGCGATGGATTCTGGGAGCTACAGAATGACGAGTTTTGTTCGACGACGGGCAGCAGCAGGCAGCCACCCGCTGGAGAACTGGTGAAGCATAACGTCGCAGGTGGGTTTGATGAACAACACTATGCGCTTCTGAGCAAAAACAAAAACCTTATTGGCTCACTGGCGCAGCAGATTCTTGAAGCCCATTTTCCGGAAAGCATCCAGGAAGAGATCGCTGACGAGATGGGTTTTGATGTCACGCGGATCCGCAAGGTTCGCGATCCTAAGTTCCGTCAGCAAGTGCTCCGTGCTTATAACTACCAATGCGCTATATGTGGATTCAATATGCGGCACGATCATTCTTCCGTTGCGCTTGAAGCTGCGCATATCAAATGGAAGCAGCATGGTGGGCCGTGTGAAATCTCGAACGGGCTGGCGCTGTGTGCGATTCACCATAAGGCGTTTGATAAGGGGTCGATTGGGTTGGATGAGGAAATGCGGGTGTTGGTGTCGAAAAGCGTAAATGGGAATGGAATCGTTGGGAAACTGTTCTGGGATTTTGCTGGGAAGCAGATTGCACTGCCGATAATGAAGGGGGATTTTCCACGGGAGGGGTTTGTGGAATGGCATAGGCGAGAAGTGTATAGGGGATGAATGCGAAGGCCAGACTCGCCTTTTCGTTTAATGTATTGAAAATTAATGGGTTATGAGGTTTTGCTTTGGGGGTTAGCCTCCAGAATGGGACGTGAAATTGAATAATGCTTTGAAGATCATAAATTTGCGTGATTGTTTTCCAGATCCGAAACGCATTCCAGAGTAAGGCTTCTCACGGCATTGCGCCAGTCGAGATGATAAATCTCCCACATGTAGCTCCAGCTTGTGCTCATCCGGATCAAGAAACTATAAAGATTGCCCTTCACTTTTATTGTCTTTCCAGACCGTCACTCCCGCCTGTTTCAGCTTATACGAGAACGGTTCAAAATCTTCTGGCGCGATGCTGAATGCATAGTGGGTATAGTCACTTTCCTGCGGAGCCACGTAGTTACGGAATACCTCGTAAGAAAGACAGATCCAAAGGTCACCACAGGTAAGATAAGCACCAGTATCCCACTCAGCATGAAGCAATCAGGGAGCTTATCACGGCTGAGCGGACGGCAAGTCATACTGCACAATATCATTCTGGCTGGGCCTCGTAGGAAATATTCCGCTGCAGTCGTAGCGGAGGCACCCGGCGTAACGGATAACACTGCGCGTAATGACCTGCGTACCCTGGCATGTGAGAATCTATTAACCGAGATATCAGAAAACGACCAGAAAACGGTTTATAAGGTTTTTCAGAAACTGAGCTGAACCTGGGAGAACAAGGAAAATAACGACATCACTTAAAACGGCATCGTGAGTATTCACAAAGGCAGAGCTGTGGCAGGATAACTCCCTATAAATCAGCGATATTTTTACAGTGAGGAAGTGATGATGTCGGGGCTACATTCATGGTTGTTAGATAAGTCAACCAGTGACACCTATATGTTCATCAAGCGCTTGTCAGCCAACGATACCGGCGCGACGGGCGGACATCAGGTTGGCATTTACATACCTTCTGGCATTGTTGAACGTCTTTTCCCTTCAATTAATCATACAAGGAATCTTAACCCGTCTGTGATGCTGAAGGCGCATACCTCCTCGCACAGCTGCCCGGACAGCGAGGCCAGGGCCATTTATTACAATGGTCGTTTCTTTGGTAAAACCCGAAATGAAAAGCGTATCACCCGATGGGGGGGAGGAAAGAATCCTCTGCAAGACCCGGAGAATACGGGAGCTCTGGCGTTATTGGCGTTTGATCACCATCAGGGATTTGATAGCCAATTTGTTGATATTTGGGTGTGTCATGACGCAGAAGAAGAAGATATCGTTGAGTCATCGCTCGGAGAAATTGTTCCTGGATCGTTGGTCTATGGCCCCGCAAATGAGATTCTGGGCGGTCTGGCTTTAAAAGAACCAGTTTCCAATGGGTATCGTCTTCCGGAGGAATGGAGAAAAGATTTCCCTTCAGGTAAGGAAATTATCCAGTATGCAGCAGCTCACTATTCCCCAAATATCTTAGGTCCGGATAAGCAACTGATTGAACGTCGTCGTGTTGAGTACGAAATTTTCCTACTGGTGGAGGAAATGCATGTGCTGGGCATAGTTCAGTCTGGGTTTAGTTCCGTTAATGAATTTATTGCACTGGCGAATTCCGTGAGCAACAGACGAAAATCAAGAGCCGGTAAATCGCTTGAGCTGCATCTAGAACAAATTTTTAATGAACATGGACTGAAAACTTTTGAGACTCAGGCCGTTACAGAAGGTAATAAGAAGCCAGATTTTTTATTCCCTTCTGCGCAGGCTTATCACGATGAGACGTTCCCTGAGCAGAAGCTTCGCATGTTGGCCGTAAAAACGACCTGTAAAGATCGCTGGCGGCAGATATTAAATGAAGCTGATAGAATTCACGACATTTACCTCTTTACCCTTCAGGAAGGTGTTTCCGTTGCTCAATTTCAGGAGATGCAGCAGGAAAGGGTCAGGTTGGTTGTACCCAGCAGCCTTCATGATAAGTACCCGAAAGCTATCCGGGAATATCTTATTTCGTTAGACACTTTTATCGTTGAAACTAAATCATTATATGTCGATTAAATAATTTAATAATGTTATCCCCCGGATAAATTCCAGGGGATATTTTTATATTATTTTTTGGTCGACTTGTTTGCTGCGACTTCCATAATATAAGGTTGAAGCAGTTTCGCCACGGCTTCAAAAACGGGAACGACCACTGAGTTACCAAATTGGCGATAGGCTTGGGTATCGGAAACAGGGATCCGGAATGGCTTGCCACCGGGTTGCTCAAAACCCATTAGTCTGGCGCATTCATGAGGAGTCAGTCTTCTTGGTCTTTGTTCCTGATTATCTGGATTAGAGAAATCGATTTCGCCGAGTTCTTTATCCCATCCTCTGTCGATGAGAATTTCAGATCCATCTTTATGGTAACGAGCGGATAATGTTCTCGCGACGCTATTTTCATTATTCGGATCAACCAGACCAAAACCGAACCCATTACCTTTGGCAGCATGCTTTTTAGCATAGTTATAGAGATATTCCCATAACTTAGGGCTTAGGATATACTTACTGTCAACCGCAGGGTCCAGAAGCTGACCAAATGTAGGTCTTTTCTCAGGGTAGAATTTATGAATATTCTTTAAAGTGAATCCCTGATGGATATTAAGGTCACGGCGGAATCCGACCAGAACAATACGCTCACGATGTTGTGGCAGGAAATTTTTACCATCAATAATTTTAGGATCATCTTTCCCTGTGATATTGGCGTCAGCGACTTCATAGCCTAATTCATCAAGAGTATCCATGATGACTTTAAACGTTTTGCCTTTGTCATGGCTCTTAAGGTTTTTCACGTTTTCCAGCACAAAAATCGCTGGTTGCTTAGCCTTAATTATACGGGCAACATCGAAAAACAGAGTGCCCTGCGCTTCACATTCAAATCCATGTGCGCGTCCGAGAGAGTTTTTCTTACTAACACCCGCCAGACTGAATGGCTGGCAGGGAAAACCGGCCAGCAAGACGTCATGATCCGGGATGTGTTGATCGATATGGGCGTAGGCTTTCTCTTCTGATATGCCTTCTTCTCCGCTTAGCGTGACTTCGCGGATATCCAGATTGAATGTGTGTGCGTCTTCATCGTTGTACCAGTTTGCTTTGTAGGTACGTACCGCTTCTTTATTCCATTCGCTTGTAAAAACGCATTGCCCGCCGATGGCCTCGAATCCTTTACGGATTCCACCAATACCGGCAAACAGGTCAATAAAGCGGAATTCATAGTTAGGATGATGAGCAGGTTGCTCCGGCAGCATTTTCCGTAACAGCGCTTCTTCAGCCATGGTGAGCGATTTTGGCTCACACTTGCCATTTACCCAGCGGTTAAGCGTTTCGCGGCTCCAATCATTTTTACCTATTTTTCTTAGCAGCTCTGCAACATACTTCTGGTCGTAAATTTCAAGTACTCGATCAATCAACTTCCTGTCGCGCTCTTGTTGTTGTTTTTCTTCAGCTTCTGCTTTTTCGAGCAGTTCCTGTGCAAATAAATCGAATTCAGACATAACGCCTCCTTGGGGTTTATGGGTGAAAATATATCACTCATTTGACCCAGATGAAACGATATATTCTGGATATTTGATCAGTATGTGGATTCAACGGGGCGTACTAGTTATGAAAGCTAGCCAATAGTGTTGCCAACTGTTGTGGGGGCCGTACATACAAGCTTTATAACCGAAGCAGCAGAGGATTACCGGTTGAACAGCACGCTCCAGAAGCCCGTAAGCCCTAATGGCAGCGTTCAATGCAATATTGGAAGCTGTAAGTTCAGAAAATAGCGCTGTCGAAGATGGTTCTGTATGTAGGCTCTCCAGCTATTGTTTTGACCGATGCCTGCGAATAAAAGCATTCAAAATGTCGCCTTCACCATGCATGACAGAAAAAGAATATTCACATTCTTTCTTTATCAAGATTCCACATAATTCCTTGTGCAAATCTACATTAACTCCCTTTCCTTTCTGCGCTTTCTTCACACCGAGCTCACATGAACTGATTAATTCAACGTTACAGGGTTTCTTCAAACAATTCACACCATCAATTAAGCCCTGGAGAATGCATCTATTTGCGGTCGTATCACTGTAGGAGAAAGTTAGATATTTTATTTTCCCTTCACATTCCAGCACAACTTCCGCCGAACCTTCACGTGTTACAGCATCACAACTTCCTGTTGAATATATTTTTACCATCTTCATTTTGTACTTTTCCCCTTACCAAACGGTTCACGATATCCTATATCAAAGGTATTCTCGTCAAAACTTAATTATCTCAGTAAATTCTCCCGATGCCACTCCAGATAACAATACGATTCAACTGAAAACGCCTTTATTTTCTCCGGCAACAAAAGCTGCTCTTTAACACTAACATCCAGTTCATCACTAATTAATAAACGCCCATCGTTCTCAAACGAAATCCATCCCTGATCGAATAGAATATCAATGTGCGCAGCCAGTATAATTCCATTATAAGGATCAAGACGTTCATTCCCGTTCTCGCAGGCAGCCCATGGTTTTATATGGCTGGCGCGGAGTAACGGCGCAAAAATCGTTCCTGTAACAGGGCATGACGGATACAACATGAGACAATTTTTCCGAAAGGTACCCTGCCCTAGCCGTGCCGCAATCAACAGCTCGCGTACAGTATCTTCAATACTTTTATCCTGCTGAATAGCCAGACAATCACGTTGTGCCTGCTCATCTCCATCAGAAGATATTAACGAAAGAACGCGCTGCTCAATCGCACTGTCTGAAAGCACACTCAATACCTGATGCACACGCTGCGCTGAATGAGAAAGCGCAGCAGGAGCTCCCTGCTCGTCACGCCAGCCGACACGTACTTCACTAAGCCAGGAATCATAACGATCACGACTATTTTTCAGACTATTGTGAAACTCGCTGGCGGTTTTGCCCACTCCAAAACGAGGATAAAACAAGGCAAAAGCCTCTTTCCATTTCTGAACACCCAATCCCACGGGTGGTTGAGATTTACCGTACTTCGACAAATACCACGCCACTTCAAGCAAATCGTATTCAGAGCTATTCAATGTTACGTCCTGTTATTCCAGCGTAAATCATCACCAGATTATGTCTGAAAAGAGCGTTAACTAAACTGATCCGGTTAGTTGTTTTAGAAAAAATTTTTACATAGAACGAAGCCTTTATTATTTTTTAGGCTTCTGCCTCAACCTATGCCGAACTAAGTTTCACAACACTCAGAGCCATGCTAAGCATCCTTTCAAAGGTTCTATGCAAGTAAGAACATAATCGAACTGGGATATACCCTTAAATGTATCCACATCAATAAGTCGGTTGAATTAAGTTGAGTGAAAAAGCGAGGAAGGCCTTGCGGATACTGGATTTCAGACACAAAAAAAGCCGCCCTTAAGCGACTTCATTTTTGCATCTTATGGTGCCGAAGGCCGGACTCGAACCGGCACGTATTTCTACGGTTGATTTTGAATCAACTGCGTCTACCGATTTCGCCACTTCGGCACTGAAGGGGATGCGGAAACGTTGTGGATTATACCTGTCGCGCGCCGCCATGCAAGCGGCGACGCGCTAAACCGCGTTAAGTGCCCAAAAAACCAGCGCCTCCGTCAATCCAGTTCCGTCACCGCCATCCGAATCACCCTTGCCGCCTTCTGCTCCGGCAGCTTCAGCACCTTGCCCCACATCGCCTGCACCATCTCGCAGGTGAGCTTCTCTTTACCCACCGCGTTCTCCGGCATCACCAGCAGCTGGATATCCTTGCCGTACTGAACAGTAAGTTCCTGCATAATCGGGCGCACATCCTCCACCGCGGCGGCGTGTTCTTCCGGAGTAACGGTGTGGCGATCGTTACTCCAGCCCGCGCGCATCATCTCGGCGTCAGCCTGCATGCGGCGCTGCATCAGGTCTCTATCCAGCACCCTCATCGGGTTAACGCCTCCCTTCACGCCCGGGAAGAGGAAACGAAAACAGGCGTCGTCACTCACCTTCTGAATGGCGGCCGTCTGCTCCATGTTGATCTTCATATACGCCACCGCATTCGCGTCGGGGGCGTATTGCAGGCGCGACATCTGCAGGCTAAGGATCTGCGGCTGGACCACGTCGATAATGTCCTGCTCAGAATCGCCCGCCTTTTGCATAGTGAGGATCTGCTCGCGAATACGTGTCACAAATCGGGGGTCCTGCTCTTTCAGCACCTGCCAGGCGGGCATGGCGTTAAGGGTGGTATCAAGCCGGTGATCGGGGGTGTTTTGCAGGCGTTGCTTGTCGTAATAAACCCAGAAGGCTACTGCTGCGGAGATAACTGCCACTACGACTATAGGTGTCCACGCTCTTCTCATCGTTACGCATCCTTAATCCTTTAGCTATGCCGGTTTACACCGGCACGCCGCTATGGAAGCGAAACTCGTTATCCGGTGTTGAGATAAGTGTGGCTTCAATTTCACCAAAAAGCTGTATCCGGGAAGAGATATCCTCGTCGCTGACCTGTTGGGCAAGGGTCAGATAGTCCTGATAATGCCGCGCCTCAGAGCGCAGCAGCGACAGGTAAAACTTCTGCAACTCCTCGTCGAGGAAGGGTGCCAGCGCGGCGAAGCGTTCGCAGGAGCGGGCTTCGATATAGGCGCCGCAGATGAGCTTGTCGATGAGCGTCAGCGGCTCGTGGGTACGCACGGCTTTCAGCATCCCTTTGGCGTAGCGGCTTGCGGTAATTTTGACGTAGGGAATATTGCGGGTCAGCATCGCCTCGCGCACCTGCCAGAAGTGGTGCAGCTCCTCTTTAATCAGCAGCACCATGCTGTCGATGAGCGCCTGGCCCCAGGGGTCGTCGGTTTTGGGCATCACGCTTTTGCCAATCTGCTTGTGCAGGGCGACAAAGTCCGGTTCCGGGCCTTCGCGGAAGGTAAAGGCTTCATAGGGCTTGAGCCAGTCGAGCAGCGCGTCGGCCCCGCTCTCGTCGGCGACGTATTTACGCACTAATAACAGCGCGGTCTGGGCGGCCTTGAGCTCGCACACCATATGGTCGGTGAGCAGCAGCGGCAGGTTCGCCGGGTCGCGGGCTTTATCAATCCATGCTTGCGGGGTCGGGCACTGGAGGAAGTGTAAAACAGGGGCGAGTATCTGCGGGTAATCCATGTTCTGCCTTAGGATAGCGGCAGCCGAAGCTGCCGCAAATAACACTTAGTGGCGCACACCGTCGTCATCTTCGTCGATGAAATCTTCGTCGTCTTCGTCACCCTCTTCGCCGTTCGGATCTTCGAAGTAGGTGCCCCAGCCGTCATATTCCACTTCAAACTTCTCGGCCAGGTTCATCAGCTGTTCTACCTGGGCGTCGATCAGCTCTGCCTTCAGCGCGCCTTCGCTCAGGATATCGCAGCAGATGACGGTGTCGCCCTCTTCCACTTCCAGCTCTTCCGGCTCGGTCACTTCATAACCCAGACGGAACGCTTCCACCGCCAGTTTCTCCAGCGCTTCGAAATCATCCGCAGAGAAATGGTGCTCGATGGTGTAGAGCGCATCCGGATCGCTGCCATCTTCCAGCAGTTCTTCAATAATCAGTCGCGTCTCTTCGCGCTGTTCTTCCAGCAGTTCTGGGTTTGCCATGGCTCGTTCCTCTTTAAAGTGCGGCAGATACTTCTATTTTCACACACGGATGTGTTTGCCTCCACCTTTGTAAGAAAGATTTGTGCAACGGGGTTGCATGTGCATATTGATACAGATAAAGTGAATTTTAATTCAATAAGTGGCCTTTGCCATGTGAGGATAAAATGTCTGAACTGTATAAAAAACATTTTCTGAAATTGCTCGATTTTACCCCTGCACAGCTCACCTCCCTGCTTGCCCTGTCAGCACAGCTGAAGTCCGATAAGAAAAAAGGGACTGAAGTACAGAAACTTACTGGCAAAAACATCGCGCTCATCTTCGAAAAAGACTCAACCCGTACCCGATGCTCTTTCGAAGTTGCCGCATTTGACCAGGGCGCACGCGTCACTTATCTCGGGCCGAGCGGCAGCCAGATTGGGCATAAAGAGTCAATTAAAGATACCGCGCGGGTGCTGGGCCGGATGTACGACGGCATTCAGTATCGCGGCCACGGCCAGGAAGTTGTCGAAACCCTCGCGGAATTTGCCGGGGTGCCGGTGTGGAACGGGCTGACCAACGAGTTCCATCCCACCCAGCTGCTGGCGGACCTGCTCACCATGCAGGAGCATCTGCCGGGCAAGGCGTTCAACGAGATGGTGCTGGTCTATACCGGCGATGCGCGTAACAACATGGGTAACTCGATGCTGGAAGCGGCCGCGCTCACCGGGCTGGATCTGCGTCTGGTGGCCCCCAAAGCCTGCTGGCCGGAAGAGAGCCTGGTGGCGGAGTGCAGCGCGCTGGCAGAAAAGCACGGCGGCAAGATTACCCTCACCGAAGATCTCGCGGCGGGCGTGAAGGGCGCGGACTTTATCTACACCGACGTGTGGGTGTCGATGGGCGAAGCCAAAGAGAAGTGGGCCGAGCGTATCGCCCTGCTGCGTGGCTATCAGGTGAATGCGCAGATGATGGCGCTGACGGGTAACCCGAATGTGAAGTTCCTGCACTGTCTGCCGGCGTTCCACGACGACCAGACCACGCTGGGTCAGCAGATGGCAAAAGAGTTCGATCTGCACGGCGGGATGGAAGTGACGGACGAGGTATTTGAATCGGCGGCAAGTATTGTATTTGACCAGGCAGAGAACCGGATGCACACCATTAAAGCGGTGATGGTCGCGACCCTGGGTGAATAACGGTTGCTTTTAAATAACGGGAGGGTTTTGGCCCTCCTGCTTTTCAAATTATCCGTTCAGGAAATTAATTTGCTGTTATCCGCACCTTACCGTAAGGGCACTTTTTAAAAATACATTTTACCGGGGCATCGCACTGTTTACTCTCCGGATCGCGATGGCCGGGGCATCTGGACATATTGTGCATCACGCGCCACAGGGTGTGGCTGTATTTATCAATTTGCAGAATATGAATATCGCATAGCTCGTCATTCACGAATAGACGGTTATATAATACTTTTATTTGATCGCCAGGTTTAAAAAGCCGCTCTCCGTTATACCAGAGAATATATTTATGATTATGCTGCGTAAGAATTTTCGAAAATAATGTTCCTGTGGCCGGACTGGCAATCGTACCCAAAGTGATCCATGTTTTAGATGCGGTCATCAAAATACCTTTAACGAACTATGCGAAAAGCGGAAAGCCATACGATCAATAAGTGTAAAAGAACAATTAAAATGCGATAATAGGTACAGCCTATTCTTTCAAAGATGGTCAATAAGCCTCAATATTCCCTTCAGTCAAATTTAACCGCCACGAATAGTGAAAGGAATAGCGCTCCCGCCTCCCCGGTCGATTGATTTTTCAGCGTAAACAGGGTACTTTTTTGCCTTAATTCCAGCACGGACATGCCGATCTTATGCCTATTATTCAATCTGTTGAACGTGCCTTACAGATCCTCGATCTGTTTAACGAACAGGCGACGGAACTTAAAATCACCGACATCAGTAAACAGATGGGCCTGAGCAAGAGCACGCTCCACTCGCTTCTCAAAACCCTGCAACTGCACGGCTATATCGATCAGAACCCGGAGAACGGTAAATATCGCCCCGGCATGAAGCTGGTTGAGCGCGGTCACTTCGTGGTGAGCACCATGGATATCCGCCAGAAAGCGAAGCACTTCCTGACGGCGCTGTCGGAGCGTACCGGGCAGACCACCCATCTGGGCATTCTGGACGGGCGCGAAGGGGTCTATATCGAGAAGATCGAAGGCAAGCTGGCGGCCATCGCCTACTCGCGCATTGGCCGTCGCCTGCCGGTGCATGCTACCGCCATCGGCAAAGTGCTGATCGCCTGGCTGAGCGAGGCCGAGCTGAATACCCTGCTGGAAGGCTATCACTACACCACCTTTACCCCGGCGACCCTGGCCTCCCGCGAGGCGCTGCTGGCCGCGCTGGCGCAGACCCGCGAGCAGGGTTATGCCCTGGACAGCGAAGAGAACGAACAGGGGGTGCGCTGCGTGTCGGTCCCGGTGCGTAACCACGAATCCCGGGTCATTGCCGCCCTGAGCCTCTCCACCTTAACCTCCCGGGTGAACGACGAGGAGCTGGCCCGCTTCCGCGAGCAGTTGCAGGAGGCCGGGCGCCAGCTCTCACGCGCGCTGGGCTACCCGGCCTGAGCCGTTATACCGGCGCGTAAGTGAAGTAGTCGAAGTCGGCGTGGCAGCCGTCACCGCTGATGTCCTCGCAGTGCAGCCCCACAAACGCGCCGGTAAAGAAGCCGCGCCCGCCGATATAGTCATCTGACAGCTTCCACGCCTCGTACGTCACCGGCACGGTGTGCCACTGCTCCCCGTCAAACGAATAGCTGTAGCGGTAGACCAGACGATCGACATCCACCCGCAGCCAGATGCCCTGCGCCTCATCCGGCACCGGGATGGGCTGCTCGTGCAGCGGCCAGGACGGCACATTGTGGTCGAGCTGGATCACCTTGAGGGTTCTGCCCTGCCCCTCCTCGTAGTCCACAAAACAGTAGCTCCAGTTTTTGCTGTTGTAGTAGCAGGTCAAGCCCGCGCTCTGCTGGAAGTGACGCGGGGCAAACTCCATCCGCGTTTCCGCGCGGAAGGTGAAGTGCTGCCAGCGGCGCGCCACGGTTGACTGGGTGAAGGTTGAGTTAAGTGAGTCGTTGCCATACAGCCGCAGGAAGCCTTTACGGGCCCGCAGGGAGCCGAGGGAGTCGTCGAACGGAATGCGCAGGGTCTGCAACTCCGGGTCGAGGCGCTCGCCGTCGAAGTCGTCACGCCACCTGGTCTGCGCCACGGCGGGGCTCTCGGTCATCTGCGGGCCTGGCACCGTCAGTTGGGCATGCTTGCCGCCCTCCACGTATGGCCAGCCGTCGCGCCATTCAATGCGCGCGATCCCCGTCTCACGCCCAAGGGAGCAGTATCCCCGCCCGCCGGAGCCCAGCAGCGGAATGCCCGGCAGGCGCTGCGGGCGGCTGGTGAGATAGGCCATGTACCACTCCCCGGTGTGGGTCTGGAGCAGCGAGCCGTGGCCGCTTTTTTGCAGCGGGTTCTCCGGCAGGTGCCAGCTGGTCATCATCGTCACCTCCGGGTGCAGCTCGTAGGGCCCGTCGATGGTTTTTGCACGCAGCACCACGACGGCGTGCTCGTAGCTTGTGCCACCTTCAGCGACCACCAGATAGTACCAGCCCTCCTTACGGTAGATATGCGCCCCTTCGGTGTAGCAGAGCGGTGTGCCGGTGAAGAGGGTTTTGCGCTCCGGCGACAGCGTGCAGGTCTGCGGATCATACTCCTGCATCACGATGGTATTATGCGGGTTGCTGTGGTGGCGCGGCCCCCACGGGCGGTAGAGGTAGTATTTTCGGCCATCGTCATCGTGGAACAGGGAGGGATCGAACCCGCCATTGCCCATCGGGATCGGCTCGCTCCACGGCCCCTCGATGGAGGGGGCGGTGACCAGGAAGTTGCGCCCGTTTTTCCACGGGGAGTCGACAATCTTCACATCGGTATAGAGCAGCCAGAACTGCCCGTCGGCGTAGCTCAGGCACGGCGCCCAGATGCCGCCGGAGTCCGGGTTGCCCTTCATGTCCAGCATCGACACGCGATCCAGCGGGGTGCTTACCAGCCGCCAGTTCTTCAGATCCCGGGAGTGGTAAATGCGCACGCCCGGGAACCACTCGAAGGTAGAGGTGGCGATGTAGTAATCCTCGCCCTGGCGACACATCGACGGGTCGGGGTTAAAGCCGGTCAGAATCGGGTTGGTAATGGTGTACATAGAGCCTCCTCCTTAATGAGATGCTGCCGTTGCCGCGGCGGGAATGGCTTCGCCCTGCGCCGCGCGATGCTTGAGTAACTGCTGGCTGATGGCCTCCACCCGCGCATCGGTGAGTTTGTAAAACGACAGCATGATGAACATGCTCACGTAGAGCGCCACCGGCACCACGCAGAACAGAATTTTGATGGTGGTGAGCACCTCTACCGGCTGTACGCTGCTGCTGGCGGAGTAGTTCACGTATGCCAGGATCCAGCCCACCACCGCGCCGCCAATCGCCAGGCCGATCTTCAGGCTGAACAGGTAGGTGGAGAACACCAGCCCGTCCAGACGGCGGCCGCTGCGGCTCTCCTCGTAATCCACCACGTCGGAGGCCATCAGCCACTGCAGCGGCGTGGTGGTGTTAAAGACAAACAGGAACACGATATTGAGGGCAAAGATCAGGGCGATATGCTCGGCCGGGGTGATGAAGATCAGCAGGCTGATGAGGGAGTAAGCGACGATGATCCACTTGAAGGCCTTCACCCGGTCGAAACGGCCCAGCAGACGGGAAGAACAGAGCGAGCCAAACATGGTGGCGAGGCTGCCGTAGAGCAGGAACTGGGTCGCCAGCTCCGGATGATCCATCACATATTTCACAAAGTAGAGGGTGGCCCCGCCACGCACCACGTTGGAGCAGGTGGCCATCATTTTGAAGACGCACATGATCCGCCACTGGCTGTTGCCCAGCAGCAGCTTGAGATCTTTCGCCACCGACGTTCCCGACTGCACCTCAAAGGTGTAGCGCTCTTTGGTGGTGAAGAAGCAGACCAACAGCAGCACCACGCCGCAAAGCCCCAGCACGCACATCGCGCCGAAGTAACCCAGCTGCTCGTTGCCTTTCCCGATGATCCCCACCAGCGGCAGGGCAATGCCGCTGATCGCCAGCGATCCCGCCGCAGCGAGGAAGAAACGCCAGGACTGCATGGCATGGCGCTCCTTCGGATCGGCGGTGATCACCCCCGGCATGGCGCAATAGGGCACGTTGACGAAGGTGTAGACCAGGGTCAACAGGATGTAGGTGACGCAGGCGTAAATCACTTTGCCGTTGGCCGAGAAATCCGGGGTGTAGAAGGTGAGCATGCAGACGAGGCCAAACGGGATCGCGCCCCACAGCAGGAACGGGCGGAACTGGCCGTAACGGGTGCGGGTGCGGTCCACCAGCAACCCCATCAGCGGGTCGGTTACCGCGTCCAGCACGCGGGAGACGAGAAACAGCGTACCCATAATCCCGGCGGATAAACCAAACACATCGGTGTAGAAATAGGCGAGCAGGAACATGGTCGCCTGCCAGACAAAGCCGCAGGCGGTGTCACCCAGCCCGTAGCCAATTTTATCTTTCATGGTTAATGGCATCATCAGAAATACACCCTTATTTAGTGTGCTGAATTCACAACAACGTGTTAATAGAGTATAATAAGCTGATTAATTTATCAGCAATGGCCATATCTTATTTCTGAATTACGTTATTTTGCTTTTGTGACACTGCTCGATATATATCAAATGACTGTTTTAAAAGCGTAAAAATAAATAAATTACAGGCATGAAAAAGCCGTCCACAGAATATTTTCCGTAGACGACAAGAGCGATAAATATAATTAAAGACCGAGCGCTTTTTTACCGGCGTTAATAACCTCGATAATTTTATCCGTATCGTAAATACACCCTTTCCAGGTGCCGCCGCTCACCGACTGTAATGCCGCCCACAGGCGCGTATCGTCGGGTAAAAATTCATGGGCATGCAGGTCCGGATGCGGCTGGCGACGTGCCAGTTCAATGGCCCCCTCTTCCGGGGTGAGCGGCGCCAGTGGCGTGCCGATAAAGTTCACGCTGCCGGTCAGGGTAAGGCGGTCCACCACAATCTCAATGATGTCGTTATCGCGCAGTTTGCCAATCGGCCCACCGGCCAGCGCTTCAGGCGCCACATGCCCAAAACAGGCCCCGGTGGAGACGCCCGAGAAGCGGGCATCGGTGATCAGCGAGACCGTTTTACCCCAGGAAACATGCTTCAGCGCCGAGGTGAGCTGGTAGGTCTCCTCCATGCCGGTGCCGGACGGCCCGCCGCCGATCACCACCATGATGTCGCCCTGGGCGATCTCGCCGTTTTTGATTGCCTTGATCGCCCGGGCTTCCGAGACAAACACCCGCGCCCGGCCGGTATGACGGTAAACGCCATCCTCACCTACCACCGACGGGTCGATGGCCGTGGCCTTGATCACCGATCCCTCCGGCGCGATGTTGCCCACCGGGAAGGCCACCGTGGAGGTCAGTCCGCGGGCTTTCGCGCGCGCCGGCGGCAGGATCACATCATCAGGATCGACGCCGTCCTGCTCGCGCAGGCACTGGCGGAAGCGTTCCCGCCGCTCAGAGCTCTGCCACCAGTCGAGGTTTTCCCCGACGGTCTGGCCGGTGACGGTCATGGCATCCAGATGCAGCAGACCGAGCTCGCGCAGATGGAGCATCACTTCCGGCACGCCGCCCGCGAGGAACGCCCGCACCGTTGGGTGGTAATCCGGCCCGTTCGGCAATACGCTCACCAGCCGCGGCACCTTGCGGTTGATGCGCGTCCAGTGCTCCACGTCCGGAATAGTGCAGCCCGCCGCGTGGGCAATGGCGGGGATATGCAGCAGCAGGTTGGTGGAGCCGCCGAACGCGGCATGGATCACCATCGCGTTTTCAATCGCTTTATCGGTGAGGATATCGCGGGTGGTGATGCCGCGATTATCCAGTTCGATCACCGCCCGCGCGGACTGGCGGGAGATCTCCAGCCACACGTCCTGCCCTGACGGGGCCAGCGCCGAATGAGGCAGCGCCAGGCCTAAGGCTTCGGCCACCACCTGGGAGGTGCCCGCCGTGCCGAGAAACTGACAGCCGCCGCCCGGTGTGGCGCAGGCGCGGCAGCCCAGCTCGGCAGCCTCCTGCAACGAGAGTTCATGGTTGGCGTAACGCGCCCCGATGGTCTGCACCTTGCCGGCATCCTCGCCGAAGGTTGGCGGCAGCGTGGCCCCGCCCGGCACCAGAATCGTCGGCAGAGTATGCATCGCGGCCAGGGCGATCATGGTGGCAGGCAGCCCTTTGTCGCAGGTGGCGACGCCAATCACCGCCCGGCGCGTGGGCAGGGAGCGGATCAGACGGCGAAACACGATGGCTGCATCGTTGCGGTACGGCAGGGAGTCAAACATCCCGTGCGTGCCCTGGGAGCGGCCATCGCAGGGATCGCTGACAAAGGCGGCAAAGGGTATCCCGCCGTTGCGGGTGATCTCTTTTGCCGCCGCCTGCATCTGCAGGCCAATCTCCCAGTGACCGGTGTGGTAACCCAGCGCCACCGGGCGGCCATCGCCCGCGCGGATCCCGCCCTGGGTGCCGATAATCAGCACCTCTTTGCCGGTGAGTTTATTGGCATCCCAGCCCATCCCGGCGTTCTGCGTCATGCCAAACAGATTGCCGCTGGGGGATTCCATCAGCATCTGCGGGGTCAGGGGCAGCGCCCCCTGCGGCCCCGCCGCGTGGGTGATCACCGAATAGAAGGCGTCATCCTGCGGGGTAAAAATGGTTTCTATCGACATCGTGACCTTCCGGTTCAGCAGAGCTTGAGCTGTTGCAGCAGCGTTTTCAGCTGCGCCTTGCGCGCCTCATCCAGCGGCCCGGCAGGCGGCAGCACGTGGGTGGAGACCGGGCGCACGCACAGGGAGATCGCCTCTTTGATCACGTTCACAAACGGCGTATCCAGCTGATACATCTGCGGGATTTGCAGCAGAGTCTGATGATACTGCGCCGCCCGGGCCAGGTCCCCGTCGCGGAAGGCCTGCAACAGGTTGACTGACACCTGCGGGGCAAAGTTACCGCTGGCGGAGATCGCCCCGTCGCCCCCCAGCAGCAGGGTGTTGAAGAGGTGATCGTCGTAACCGCACAGCACCACAAAGTGCGGGTGCGCCGCTTTGACGGTGAGGACCATGCTGCGCAGATGGGCCACCGAGTCGATGGTGTCTTTAATGCCCACGATATTTGCCCGGGAGTCCACCAGGGTTTTGACCAACTGCGGGGTCAGATCCTGCCCGGTCAGGGCCGGGAAGTTATAGAGGATCACCGGCAGGGTAACGCTGTCGGCCACCTGCTCAAAGTAGCGGATCAGGTTCGCTTCCGACACTTTCCAGTAATAGGGATTGATCACCACGATGCCGTCGGCCCCGGCCTGCTGGGCATGCTGGCTCAGCTCGATGGTTTCCCGGGCGTTGGTGCCCCCGGTACCGATCAGCACCGGCACACGACCGTTCACGTGGGCGATGGCGAATTCGGCGATCGCTTTGCGCTCTGCGGTGTTGAGCTGGGAAAACTCCCCGCCGCTGCCTAAAAAGAACAGGCCATCGACCCCGGCATCGATCATGTGGTCGATAAGCGCGGCGCTGCCCTGCTCATCCAGCCTGCCGTCGGCGGTGAAGATAGTGGAGACAGGGGGAATAATGCCTGAGAACTGCACGGTCTGCTGCATGAAAACTCCTTTCTGACTCATTTTGTTCTACATTATAGAACAGCGTTCGTTTATTTAACTTTTATACTAGAACGCGAAGAAAGCGAAGGACAATCAGGTAACACGAGGGTATGTCTGTTTTTTAAGCTTGATCACAGAACGGAATGAAAGGATGAAACTCCCTCTCCCGACGGGAGAGGGGAAAGGCGTCAGGCCACCAGCATCTTCACAACCACTTTGCGCACCTGCGCCGGGTTGCCCACCGCGCACAGCGGCTTGTGGACTTCGCCGGGATAGAAGACCACGAAATCGCCTTCGCTCAGCACTACGGTTTTCTCCTGCTCGCCTTCCGGCAGGAAAGCGATATCTTTATCCGCCAGCCAGTCGGTCTCAGGCGTGCCGTTTGGCAGGGTGCTGAAGGTCATCCCTTCCTGGCCTTTCAGAACGATCTGGATGTCCAGATAACGGGCGTGGTACTCGGCGCGACGCTCGGCGAAGGGCTGGGTCATATCTTCGGAAACCAGATAGAACAGGTTGTTACCGTCGATATCATGTTTACCGGTCGGGGTGGCATCGGACACATGGGTTTTAACGTGTTCGATTGCCTGGCGCAGCTCTTGCGGCAGCCAGGTCTGGAGGTTATGGATGTTGCCAACGATCATGATGTAATCCTCAATATAAAACAACGTTTCATTTTAAACTTTTATACGAGAATTTTAGCTGCCATACCACCACTTTTTGCCCGGGATTTGCACTTGCGCATAACCATGCACGCCCAACCGTTTTCGCTGCGTAAAGTGTGCATTATTCGCTTGATCCGCGGGTCAGGCTGCGTATAATGCCCCACAATTTGCCAGGAGGAAGCATGCTCAAACATGTTCGACAGAGTGCCCCAGCGCGTCTTAAAGCAGACGCTGGCCTGCTGTTTTTCTTCCCGTTGCGATCCCTATTCCAGAAGCCCCTCATTTGAGGGGCTTTTTTTTGCCCGGCGTCAGGAGATAAAAATGAATCCGCTTTATCAAAAACACATCATTTCCATCAACGACCTCAGCCGTGAAGAGCTGGAGCTGGTTCTGGCAACCGCGGCAAAACTGAAAGCCAATCCACAACCGGAGCTGCTGAAGCACAAGGTGATCGCCAGCTGCTTCTTCGAAGCCTCCACCCGTACCCGCCTGTCGTTTGAGACCTCTATCCACCGCCTGGGCGCCAGCGTGGTGGGCTTCTCCGACAGCAGCAACACCTCGCTCGGCAAAAAAGGCGAAACCCTGGCGGACACTATCTCGGTCATCAGCACCTACGTTGACGCCATCGTCATGCGCCATCCTCAGGAGGGTGCGGCCCGCCTGGCGACCGAGTTTTCCGGCGGTGTTCCGGTGCTAAACGCCGGTGACGGCGCCAACCAGCATCCAACCCAGACCCTGCTGGATCTGTTCACCATTCAGGAGACCCAGGGTCGCCTGGAGAAGCTGAACATCGCCATGGTCGGCGACCTGAAATATGGCCGTACCGTCCACTCCCTGACCCAGGCGCTGGCGAAGTTCAACGGCAACCGCTTCTACTTTATCGCTCCGGACGCGCTGGCGATGCCGCAGTACATCCTCGATATGCTCGATGAGAAAAAGATTCAGTGGAGCCTGCACGCCAGCATCGAAGAGGTGATGGGCGACGTGGATATTCTCTATATGACCCGCGTGCAGAAAGAGCGTCTGGATCCGTCGGAGTACGCCAACGTGAAGGCGCAGTTTGTGCTGCGCGCCAGCGACCTCGAAGGCGCTCGCAGCAACATGAAGGTGCTGCACCCGCTGCCGCGCATCGATGAGATCACCACCGATGTGGATAAGACGCCGCACGCCTGGTACTTCCAGCAGGCCGGAAACGGCATCTTCGCCCGTCAGGCGTTACTGGCACTGGTTCTGAATCGCGATTTAGCTCTGTAAGGGGAAATGACAATGACACACGATAACAAACTCCAGGTCGAAGCCATCAAGCGCGGCACCGTAATTGACCACATCCCTGCGCAGGTGGGCTTTAAGCTGCTGACCCTGTTCAAACTGACCGAAACCGACCAGCGCATCACCATCGGCCTGAACCTGCCCTCCGGCGAGATGGGCCGCAAAGACCTGATTAAAATCGAGAACACCTTCCTGACCGACGAGCAGGTAAACCAGCTCTCCCTCTATGCCCCGGAAGCGACCGTTAACCGCATTGACGACTACGAAGTGGTGGGCAAATCCCGCCCCAGCCTGCCGGAGCGCATTGAAAGCGTGCTGGTCTGCCCGAACAGCAACTGCATCAGCCATGCTGAGCCGGTAAACTCCAGTTTTGCAGTGAAAAAACGCGCGGATGATATCGCACTTAAATGCAAATATTGTGAAAAAGAGTTTTCGCATAATGTGGTGCTGGCCAACTAATTGAGGTGGCAATGCATGTCTGGCTTTCTATAATGGCCGGGACTATTTGTATTTATTCAGGAGAAATCATGACCAAAGAACTCGCGACGGAAAATGCACCTGCAGCTATTGGCCCTTACGTTCAGGGCGTTGATCTTGGCAGCATGATCATTACCTCCGGCCAGATCCCGGTGAACCCAAAAACCGGTGATGTGCCAGAAGATGTCTCCGTTCAGGCGCGCCAGTCGCTGGAAAACGTCAAAGCGATCGTTGAATCCGCTGGCCTGAAAGTGGGCGATATCGTTAAGACAACGGTATTCGTAAAAGATCTCAACGACTTCGCCACCGTCAACGCCACCTACGAAGCTTTCTTCACCGAGCATAACGCCAGCTTCCCGGCGCGCTCATGCGTGGAAGTGGCACGTCTGCCAAAAGATGTGAAAATCGAAATCGAAGCGATTGCCGTGCGCCGCTAATAGTTGATTTTGATATGCAAAAGGCAGCCTGGGCTGCCTTTTTTATTTTCTTAATACACAGCCGGAAATAGACTTCAAGTATTTTCACCATTATTTTTCATCGCCGATTGAAATGATTAATTTTTTATTCCTGGGGAAACTAACCCTGCCCCGAAATTATTGATCCCTTTTAATGGAATAAAAAATGAAACTGTCTAAAATTGCGTTGGCACTTGCCACACTCACGGTTGCTTCATCGGCTTTAGCGCATGGATATGTTGAATCTCCGGCCAGCCGCGCTTATATGTGTAAGCTTGGTAAAAATATTGATTGTGGTTCCGTACAATGGGAACCACAGAGTGTTGAACGCACCTCCGGCTTCCCGACTGGCGCTCTGCCACCGGATGGACAGCTGGCCAGCGCCGGTATTGCTCAATATTCTCAGCTCGATCGCCAGAGCCTGAACGCCTGGACTAAGACCCCAATTACCGCCGGTAAAAATACCTTCACCTGGTATCATACTGCTCCGCATAAAACCACCAACTGGCGTTGGTATATTACCAAACAAGACTGGAATCCAAATAAACCGCTGACCCGCGATCAATTTGAATCCACCCCATTCTGTACCGTAAATGGTAATGGCCAGGCTCCGGCTCAGCGTCAGGAAATGACCTGTAATGTGCCACAGCGTACCGGCTACCAGGTTATTTACGCGGTATGGGAAATTGCCGATACCACTAACAGCTTCTACCAGGCTATCGACGTTGATTTCGGTAACGGCGGCAATGTGACCCCTGACGAAACCCCGGCTCAGGTCTCCGAGTGGACGAAAACCCTGAGCGGCCAGATCGCCGGTAATAACGTCAATGCAGGCGATAAAGTGATTGCCCGCTTCTTCGATGCCAATGGCGAAGTGGTCTCCATGCGCACCCAGCTGACCATCTCTTCTGCTTCCCAGGGTCAGGCAAGCCAGTGGTCTTATGACCTGGCGCAGGCAATCAACGCCGCGCACAGCGATGTTCGCGTCGGTGTTAAAGATGAGAGCGGCGTGGTGAACCCGGTTCACGGCGCGAACAACGTCTATGTGAAAGATGGCAGCACCCTGAAATCTGTCGCGATCTCCTATGAAGAGCAGCAGGCTCAGGTGAGTGAAGACATCGCCGTCACCAACGTGCGGTTCTCCAAAATCAAGAACGGCGCAGCAACCGTGACCTTCCACGTGAATACCCAGGGCGATGTGAGCCTGGAAGCGCGTGCGATGAACCACGCAGGGGCGGAAAAAGGTTACCTGAAGCAGGATATGAATAACGCCAACCAGGACGTGACCATGAACCTGACTGACGTGACGCCTGGCCACCACATGCTGAAATACTTCGCCACCAACAAAGATGGCGTACTGTTCGCGCAGGACGTGATCGACATGATGCTGGAGAACGAGGAGTCATCCGGTACGACGGGTAAATATGACTACACCTTCCCGCAGAACATCGCCTCCTACAAAGCGGGCACCGTAGTACTGCAGCCGAAAGATGGCAAAACGTACCAGTGTAAGAAAGCGCCTTACAGCGGCTACTGCGTGCAGTACGCTCCGACGGCTAACCAGTTCGAACCGGGTGTAGGTTCCCACTGGCAGATGGCGTGGACCCTGAAGTAATAGGCTCTCCTGATGCCCGGTGAACAGGTCTGTGCGATCTGTTTGCCGGGTGGCGGCTTCGCCTTACCCGGCCTGCGTGACCGCAGAATGGTGCGGGTTCTGTAGGCCCGGTAAGCGTAGCGCCACCGGGCATTTTCACCGACTACTGATTGCGCGTCGCGCGCAGCAGTTTCTCCAGCGGATAGACCGCTGCAATCACCACTTCATCCTCTATCTGCGCCGCCTTATCCAGCTCGCCCTGAATCGACGCAATCTCCGTATCATCCAGCGTCCCCTGGCGCGCCACCAGATCCGTTAAGCGCAGCCCAATCGCCGCCAGCTTGTCCACCGACTGGATCACCGGCTTCAGCGCCTTCAGCTGATAGCTGTTCTCGGCCAGCGCCAGCGCATCCGGGGTGTTGGTCTGCCAGCGGGTAAAGAGATGGCGCAGCGACTCCGCGCTTTCGCTATCCTCAGCATCGCTCACCAGCCGCTCAACCCAGCGGTTCATCTGCCGCACCTGGTTGCTCTCCGGCGCCAGCGCGTCGGCCAGGCGGTTTAACGGTTCAAACAGATCGTAGTTCCCGGCCTGGAACTTAAGATGGTTACGGGTGTAATAGTGCGCAGGCTCCAGCGCCTGGGCGAGGATCGTCAGCGGCAGGGTGTCGGTGGTGTTCCCCAGACGCGTGAACTGCACCTGCTGGCGGGCATGCTGCTGCAACCCTACCGACACCGTCGACCAGCTATCCATCGCCTGCAGGCGGGTATACATGTTGTCGATATCGTTCACCTCCTGCGCCGACCACAGGCGCTCCGCCACCGCGAAGGCCCGCGGCCACAGCTTGATATCTAGCACTGGCGCCGCCACGTTTTCTGCCCACAACGCCGCCTCGCCGCCCAGCAGATTCGCCTGCTGGCTGGCATCCGGCACCGCCGGAGCGATCCCCTCCGGCACCGCATCCAGCCGCTGGCCTGTCACCGGATAACGGCTGTTGCCCAGCAGGAAATAGCCGTCAATCTTGTCGTCAGAGACGTTCACTACCGGGCGGGTCTCCCCCATCCAGGTATCGACGGTGAAGGTTACCTGATTGTCGCTGCGCCAGACGATATCCTGCACCGCACGCCGGGATTTGCCACTGAAATCGATAAACCCGCGCCAGCCCGCCTCGCCTTTTATCAGGGTAAAGCTGCCCTCCAGCGGCTTGCCCTTCAGGCGCGGGAGGGTGAAGGACCAGCTCTGGGCGCTGTCGCTGTCGGTGATGACATCCACCTTGTTCAGCCCCTGGGGTACGATCTCATTGCGGTAGTGATAGGCGGTGTACTGGGGCTGATCGAGATAGAAGCCGGTGGAGAGAATTCCCCTGTAGCCCTGCTTCGCCACCTCCCCCAGTGCGTCCTGCCCCTGCCAGGACTGGATCAGAATGCTTTTGGGCAGATCCGGGTGGAAGATCTCATCCCAGCCCACCATCTGGCGCTGGTTTTTCTCGAGGATCGTCTCCAGCTTGCGGTTGAAATAGGCCTGCAATGCGTGGCTGTCGGCCAGCTTGTTGTCGCGCATAAACTGCTGGATGGCAGGGTTGTTTTTCCACTGGGTGTCATCCACCTCATCGCCGCCGATATGCAGATAGGGATCCGGGAAGATCGCCGCCAGTTCAGCGATCATCGCGCCGGCGAAGGCGTAAGTGGCCTCTTTGGTCGGATCCATCACCGGCTTGAGCACACCCCACTGGCGCTCCATCTCATAGGGCCCCGGGGCGCTCATCAGCTCCGGATAGGCCACCGCAATGGCCGACGCGTGGCCGGGCATGTCAATCTCCGGCACCACGCGAACACCACGCGCGGCGGCGTAGCGCACCACGTCACGCATTTGATCCTGGGTGTAGAAGAGTCCGTCACTGGCGAGTTCGGTCAGTTTCGGGTAGCGCTTCGAGGCAAACCGCCAGCCCTGATCGTCGGTTAAGTGCCAGTGCAGCACGTTGAGTTTTGCTGCCGCCATGCCGTCGATCTGGCGTTTGATATCCTCCAGCGGAATAAAGTGGCGGGCCGAATCGAGCAGCAGGCCGCGCCACGGGAAACGCGGGGCATCTTCAATGATGACCCACGGTACAGAGGTGTTTTCCGGGCCGTTCTGCACCAGCTGAAGCAGGGTCTCCATGGCACGCAGCGCGCCGAAGCGGGTGTTGGCGGTAATGTTCACTCCGCTGGCGTCGACGGTGAGTTTGTAGCTTTCGTCGCTGTCCGGTTTCGGCAGTGGCGCCACCTTGCGGGCGATGGCGATGGTCACCGTAGGCTTCTCTGGTTTTTCTGCCTGCGGCTGAAGCGTCCAGCCGGTTTGCAGCGCCACCCGCTGGCGCAGACGTGCCACCGCGTCGCCGAGATCGTCCCCGGAGACGCTCACCTGGAAGTTATTGTTAATGACCAGCGTGCCCTGGGTGGCGGGGCGTTCGACCTTTGCAGGCCAGGGCATCAGGGGGAGATCGCCTGCGGGGGCCGCAAACGCAGAAAAGCCGAGCATAAGCCCGGCGGTTAAGAGGCTGTACCGTAACATGAATGTTCCTTATTTGACGGGCCGAAAAAGGCAAAACATTCTGTTAACATGCGCTCAATTTGTCGTCAAGCGCGGCGGATGACGACGATCACAGGTTGTTGAATTTGGGAAGAAAGCCATTTGCCGGGCGGCGGCTTCGCCTTACCCGGCAAAAATCACTGCCACCCGTACCGGCGGCTATAGAACCCTTTCACCAGCTGCGTCAGGGTCATATACCCGGCGAGGATCGCCACCAGCCATGGGAAGTAGCTGAGCGGCAGCGCCTGCAGTTGCAGATAGCCCGCAAGCCCCGAGAACGGCAGCGCGATACCGAGCACCATCACCAGCCCCGTCATCACGATCAGCGGCCAGGCGGCGCGGCTCTGGAGGAACGGGATACGCCGGGTGCGGATCATATGCACAATCAGCGTTTGCGACAGCAGCCCCACCACGAACCAGCCGGACTGGAACAGGGTCTGCTGTTCCGGGGTGTTAGCGTGGAACACAAACCACATCAGGCAGAAGGTCAGAATGTCGAAGATGGAGCTGATCGGGCCGAAAAAGAGCATAAAACGGCCCAGTTCTGCCGGCTCCCAGCGCTGCGGCTTCTGGATCTGATCCTCGTCAACATTATCAAACGGGATCGCCACCTGGGAGATGTCGTACATCAGGTTCTGGATCAGCAGATGCAGCGGCAGCATCGGCAGGAACGGCAGAAACGCGCTCGCCACCAGCACGCTGAAGACGTTGCCAAAGTTGGAGCTGGCGGTCATTTTGATGTACTTGAGCATGTTGGCGAAGGTGCGGCGGCCTTCGATCACTCCCTCCTCCAGCACCATCAGGCTCTTCTCCAGCAGGATGATATCGGCCGCCTCCCGGGCGATGTCCACCGCCCCGTCGACCGAGATGCCGATATCCGCGGCACGCAGCGCGGGCGCATCGTTAATGCCGTCGCCCATAAAGCCCACCACATGCCCCTCGCGCTTCAGCAGGGTGACAATGCGCTCTTTGTGCATTGGGGTCAGGCGGGCAAAGAGCGTAGTGCGTTGGGCCAGCAGAGCCAGCGCGTCGTCACTAAGGTGTTCGATATCGCCGCCCGTCACCACCTCACCCGCATCCAGCCCGACGTCGCGGCACACTTTCGCCGCCACCAGCTCGCTGTCGCCGGTGAGAATTTTCACCGTGATGCCGCTCTCTTTCAGCGCCTTTAACGCCGGTGCGGTGGTCTCTTTCGGCGGATCGAGGAAGGCGATGTACCCTTCGAGGATCAAATCAGATTCATCGATACGCTGATAGTCCCCCTCCCGCGCGGGCAGTAGCTTGCTGGCGACCGCCACCACGCGCAGCCCCTGGCGGTTCAGGTTGTCGGTGACGCGTTTGATGCGTCGCAGCATGGTCTCATCCAGCGGGACAATCTCGCCGTGATACCGCACCTGGGTAGTCACATTGAGGATCTCCTGCAATGCCCCTTTGCAGATCAGCTGATGCACGCCCTGCTCTTCACTCACCACCACCGACATCCGGCGGCGCTCGAAATCAAAGGGGATCTCATCCACCTTCTGCCAGCGGGATGAAAGGGCGCGGGCGGCGGCTTCATCCACCCCTTCCAGCACCGCGACGTCGAGCAGGTTTTTCAGCCCGGTCTGGTAGTGGCTGTTCAGCCAGGCGGTTTCCAGCACCCGCTCGCAGATCTTGCCTGCGATGTCGGTGTGGTGCTCCAGCACGATCTTGTCCTGGGTCAGGGTGCCGGTTTTGTCGGTGCAGAGGATATCCATGGCGCCAAAGTTCTGGATGGCGTCGAGGTGTTTGACGATTACCTTCTGCTTCGAGAGTTTTACCGCCCCGCGCGCCAGGGTCGAGGTGACGATCATCGGCAGCATCTCCGGGGTGAGGCCTACCGCCACCGAGAGGGCAAACAGCGCCGCCTCCCACCAGTCGCCTTTGGTGTAGCCGTTAATCAGCAGCACGATGGGGGTCATCGCCAGCATAAAGCGGATCAGCAGCATGCTGACGCGGCCAATCCCCTGCTGGAAGGCGTTGGGTTCGCTCTCCTGCTCGCTGACGCGCCCGGCCAGCTGCCCAAACCAGGTGTTGCCCCCGGTGGCAATCACCATCGCCTGCGCCGTGCCGCTCACCACCGTGGTGCCCATAAAACAGAGGGTGTCGCACTCCAGCGGGTTGCTCTGCTGCGGGTCGCGGCTGTGGGCCACCTTCTCCACGGGCAGGGATTCGCCGGTCAACGATGCCTAGGCCACGAACAGGTCGCGGGCCTGGATAATGCGTAAATCTGCCGGGATCATATCCCCGGCCGCCAGCTTCACCAGATCCCCCGGCACCAGCTGGTCAATGGGGATCTCCTGCCAGCCGCTTTCCCCTTTGTCGTTCAGGGTGCGCAGGACGGTGGCGGTATTGCTGACCATCGCCTTCAGGGCATCCGCCGCGCGGGTGGAGCGGGCCTCCTGAATAAAGTTCAGCAGCGTGGAGATGCCCACCATCAGGGCGATCACCCCGGCGGCAAACAGGTCTTCGGTGGCATAGGAGATCGCTCCCAGCACCGTCAGCAGCAGGTTAAAAGGGTTGCGGTAGCAGGCCCACAGGTGTATCCACCAGCGGGCCGGCTGTTGCGCCGGGAGGGTATTTTCGCCGTGAAGGGCGCGGGTAGCCTGAACCTCGGCGGCAGTGAGCCCTTCCGGGTGGCTGCCAAAGGTCCGCCACAGGGCGGGCTCATCCATGGCGGCAACCTGCAGGCAGTGGGCGGCAAGGGTGGCGGGAATCGCGGCATCGCTTTTGCCGGTTGCCATAGGGGGGCGCTGCACCAGACGGCGCGGCAGGTGACGACTCAGCCGGGTAAACAGCTGCTGTGCGAAATTTTTGAACATAACAAGTCCCCCGCACCCGCAAAAAACGGGCGCAGTTTTGCCTTCAGACGTGACAGAGCCACGCCTGAGCGGCGATATCAGTTATGCAGGGACGCGGGAATACGCCACTGCCCTACGCATCCGGTAAGGCAGTGAAGAGGCTTACCGGAGAGAGAGGGTTCTCCCTGTCGGGAGAGGGGTGGGATCGGGATCCATACAGCCTCCGGTAAGAAAAAAAGGTAAGTCGGTGCGCACTATAGCGTTTTAGCCATACCGCGTACGGCAATTCGGGCGGTATGATAACGCACGGGTATTAAACCAAACGTAAACCAGACATTGCCCATTGCACAACCCGGGACCCGGCTTAGGATTAGTGATTATTTCATTGATGCATAACAGGATATAAAGCATGCAGAACCGCCTCACCATTAAAGATATTGCGCGTCTGAGCGGCGTGGGTAAATCCACCGTCTCACGGGTGCTGAACAACGAAAGTGGTGTCAGCCAGCGCACGCGCGAACGGGTCGAGGCGGTTATGAACCAGCACGGTTTTTCCCCTTCCCGCTCGGCGCGCGCCATGCGTGGGCAGAGCGATAAAGTGGTGGCGATCATCCTCACCCGTCTCGATTCGCTTTCAGAGAACCTGGCCGTACAGACCATGCTGCCTGCCTTCTATGAGCAGGGCTACGATCCGATCATGATGGAGAGCAAGTTCTCGCCGCAAATGGTGGAAGAGCACCTCGGCATGCTGAAACGCCGCAACATTGACGGGGTGGTGCTGTTTGGCTTTACCGGCATCAGCGAAGAGATGCTTATCCCCTGGAAGCCGTCGCTGGTGCTGATGGCGCGGGATGCCCGCGGGTTTGCCTCCGTATGCTATGACGACGAAGGGGCGATCCTTACCCTGATGCAGCGCCTGTATGAGAGCGGCCATCGCCATATCAGCTATCTTGGCGTGCCGCACAGCGACGTTACCACCGGTCAGCGCCGTCATGCTGCCTACCTCGCGTTTTGTAAACAGCACGCGCTCCCCGCCGTGGCCGCACTCCCCGGCCTTGGCATGAAGCAGGGTTATGAAAAGGTGGCCGACGTGCTGACCCCACAGACTACCGCCCTGCTCTGTGCCACGGATACTCTGGCTCTTGGCGCAAGTAAGTACTTACAAGAACAGCGAATCGATAGCCTGCAACTGGCGAGCGTGGGCAATACGCCGCTGATGAAGTTCCTCCACCCGGAGATCATCACTGTCGATCCCGGCTACGCCGACTCTGGTCGCCAGGCTGCCATGCAGCTGATTGAGCAGATCAACGGCCGCAGCAAACCGCGTCAGATCGTTATTCCCGCCACCCTCTCCTGAGCCTCAAAAAAGGCTTTATTGTGATCCTTGCCCGGTTTCGGGAACGTTCCCATTTTCGTTGTGAATACGAAAGAGTAGGCTTGCCGCCAGTTATCTCCTTCCCCTGAACCCGTATCATGAGGATTCATGATGAGCAAAGTAAAACAAACGGATATCGACCAGCTGATCGTGCTGGTTGGCGGACGTGACAATATCGCCATAGTCAGCCACTGCATTACCCGCCTGCGTTTTGTGTTAAACGATCCGGCCAAAGCCAACCCGAAAGCGATCGAAGAGCTGTCGATGGTGAAAGGCTGCTTCACCAACGCCGGGCAGTTCCAGGTGGTGATCGGCACCGAGGTGGGCGACTACTACAAGGCGCTGCTGGCGACCACCGGTCATTCATCGGCGGATAAAGAGCAGGCCAAGAAAGCGGCACGCCAGAATATGAAGTGGCATGAACAGCTCATTTCACATTTTGCGGAGATTTTCTTCCCGCTGCTGCCAGCGCTGATCAGCGGCGGCTTGATCCTCGGCTTCCGTAACGTGATTGGCGATGTGCCGATGAGCGGCGGCAAAACCCTGGCGCAGATCTACCCGGCGTTGCAGAGCATCTATGACTTCCTGTGGCTGATTGGCGAGGCGATCTTCTTCTACCTGCCGGTGGGGATCTGCTGGTCGGCGGTGCGCAAAATGGGCGGTACGCCAATCCTCGGCATCGTACTGGGCGTAACGCTGGTCTCTCCGCAGTTAATGAACGCTTACTTACTTGGGCAGCAGGTCCCGGAGGTGTGGAACTTCGGCCTGTTCACCATCGCCAAAGTGGGCTACCAGGCGCAGGTGATCCCGGCCCTGCTCGCCGGCCTGGCGCTGGGGATGATTGAAACCCGTCTTAAGCGCATGGTGCCGGACTACCTCTACCTGGTGGTGGTGCCGGTCTGCTCCCTGATCCTCGCGGTGTTCCTCGCCCACGCCTTTATCGGTCCGTTTGGCCGCATGATTGGCGACGGCGTAGCCTTCGCGGTGCGTCACCTGATGACCGGCAGCTTCGCCCCGATTGGCGCCGCGCTGTTCGGCTTCCTCTATGCCCCGCTGGTGATCACCGGCGTGCATCAGACCACCCTGGCGATTGATATGCAGATGATCCAGAGCCTCGGCGGCACCCCGGTGTGGCCGCTGATTGCCCTGTCGAACATTGCTCAGGCCTCGGCAGTCACCGGCATCATCATCGTCAGCCGTAAGCATAACGAACGTGAGATCTCGGTGCCGGCAGCCATCTCCGCCTATCTCGGCGTCACCGAACCGGCGATGTACGGCATCAACCTGAAATACCGCTTCCCGATGCTCTGCGCGATGATCGGCTCCGGGCTGGCGGGCCTGCTGTGCGGCCTGAACGGCGTGATGGCCAACGGCATCGGCGTCGGTGGTCTGCCAGGCATCCTCTCCATCCAGACCGCCTTCTGGCAGGTCTTCGCGCTGGCGATGGCCGTGGCGATCGTCGTGCCGATGGCGCTCACGACCGTTGTCTATCAGCGCAAGTATCGTCAGGGCACGTTGCAGGCGGTTTAATCTTCTTCGGGGCGCAGTTGCGCCCCTTCGCATTTGCAGGAACGCATTATGAATACCCTTCCTCACTGGTGGCAAAACGGCGTCATCTATCAGATCTACCCGAAGAGCTTCCAGGACACCACCGGGCGCGGCACCGGCGATCTGCGCGGCGTGACGTCGCGTCTCGACTACCTCAAAACCCTCGGCGTTGACGCCCTCTGGCTGACGCCGTTCTACATCTCCCCCCAGGTAGATAACGGCTACGACGTGGCAAACTACCTCAGCATCGATCCGGCCTACGGCACGCTGGATGATTTCGACGCGCTGGTGGCCCAGGCTCATGCGCGTGGGATACGCATCGTGCTGGATATGGTGTTTAACCATACCTCTACCCAGCATGCGTGGTTCCGCGAGTCGCTCAATAAAGCCAGCCCGTACCGGGAGTTCTATATCTGGCGCGACGGCACCCCGGAGCAGACGCCCAACAACTGGCGCTCCAAGTTTGGCGGCAACGCCTGGCGCTGGCACGCCGAAAGCGAGCAGTACTATCTGCACCTCTTTGCCCCGGAGCAGGCCGATCTCAACTGGGAGAACCCGCAGGTGCGCGCCGAGTTGAAAAAGGTGTGCGAGTTCTGGGCCGATCGCGGCGTGGACGGCCTGCGTCTCGACGTGATTAACCTGGTGTCGAAAGAGCAGGACTTCCCCGACGATGCGATCGGTGATGGCCGCCGCTTCTACACCGATGGGCCGCGCATACACGCGTTTTTGCAGGAGATGAGCCGGGAGGTCTTTACCCCGCGCAACCTGATGACGGTGGGCGAGATGTCCTCCACCAGCCTGGCGCACTGCCAGCAGTACGCGGCGCTTGATGGGCGTGAGCTGTCGATGACCTTTAACTTCCACCACCTGAAGGTGGATTATCCCAACGGCGAAAAGTGGACGCTGGCGAAGCCCGATTTCGTGGCGCTGAAGGCTTTGTTCAGCCACTGGCAGCAGGGGATGCACAACCGGGCATGGAACGCGCTGTTCTGGTGTAACCACGATCAGCCGCGCATCGTCTCGCGCTTTGGCGATGAGGGAGAGTACCGCGTCCCGGCGGCGAAGATGCTGGCGATGGTGCTGCACGGCATGCAGGGTACCCCTTACATCTATCAGGGTGAAGAGATCGGCATGACCAACCCGCACTTCAGCCGCATCACCGACTACCGGGACGTGGAGAGCCACAACATGTTCGCCGGGCTGCGCGCGCAAGGGCGAGACGCCGATGAACTGCTGACGATCCTCGCGAGTAAATCCCGCGACAACAGCCGCACGCCGATGCAGTGGGACGCCTCCCCCAACGCCGGCTTCACCACCGGTGAGCCGTGGATTGCCCTGGGCGATAACGCAGAGACGATCAACGTTGCCGCGGCGCTGGCCGATCCCGACTCGGTGTTTTACACCTACCAGGCGCTGATTACGCTGCGTAAAACCCTGCCGGTGCTGACCTGGGGGGATTATCAGGATCTGCTTGCGGATCACCCGTCGCTGTGGTGCTACCGCCGTCAGTGGCAGGGCCAGACGCTGATGGTGGTGGCTAACCTGAGCCGCGCCTGCCAGCCGTGGCAACCGCAGGCGCTGGACGGCAACTGGCAGGTGGTGATGAGCAACTATGCCGAGGTCTCGCCGCAGCCAGGCGCCATGACCCTGCGACCCTTTGAAGCGGTCTGGTGGCTACAGGCATAACCTTCTGCGCCGGGCACCGCACGGTTGCCCGGCGCACGCTTTATGGCTGGAAAATCAGCCCGGTTTTGGCTTGAAAAATTTACAAATCCTCTATCGCGCGTCATCTGTACACTTCGTTTTTTACCTTGTCCTGAATCAAATAAATCGCAAACTTGTTTGATGCAAATCACTACATATAGAACTTAGAATGCTCGCCGACCCAAGATGTTGTATCCATGGTCTATTATTGCCACAAGACCACGAAAACCACACAACATAAAATTGTGGATAAAAAGGGTCGAAATCAGGAGAAATCGCGCACGCGTCGAGAGTTACGCTCCCGCGCCTTTTTCCTGCCTCTGTGGATAACCTGTTCTTAAATGGAGTGATCATGACACCGCATGTGATGAAACGAGATGGCTGTAACGTGCCTTTCAAATCAGAGCGCATTCAGGAAGCGATTCTGCGTGCAGCTAAAGCAGCGGGAGTCGATGACGCAGATTACTGCGCCACCGTCGCAGAGGTGGTCAGCAACCAGATGATGGGCCGCAGCAAGGTCGACATTAACGAGATCCAGACCGCGGTGGAAAACCAGCTGATGTCCGGCCCCTACAAGCAGCTGGCGCGCGCCTACATTGAATACCGTCACGACCGGGATATTGAACGTGAAAAACGCGGCCGCCTGAACCAGGAGATCCGCGGCCTGGTGGAACAGACCAACTCCGCGCTGCTCAACGAAAATGCCAACAAAGACAGCAAAGTGATCCCCACCCAGCGCGACCTGCTGGCCGGTATTGTGGCTAAACACTATGCCCGTCAGCACCTGCTGCCACGCGACGTGGTGCAGGCCCATGAGCGCGGGGATATTCACTATCACGATCTCGACTATTCGCCGTTCTTCCCGATGTTCAACTGCATGCTGATCGACCTGAAGGGCATGCTGACCCACGGCTTCAAGATGGGCAACGCCGAGATCGAACCGCCAAAATCGATCTCCACCGCCACCGCAGTGACGGCGCAGATTATCGCCCAGGTCGCCAGCCACATTTATGGCGGCACCACCATCAACCGGATCGACGAAGTGCTGGCCCCGTTTGTGACCGCCAGCTTCAACAAGCATCGCCAGGTGGCGGAGGAGTGGCAGATCCCGGATGCGGATGGATATGCCCGCTCCCGCACCGAGAAAGAGTGCTACGACGCCTTCCAGTCGCTGGAATATGAGGTGAACACCCTGCACACCGCCAACGGTCAGACGCCGTTTGTCACCTTTGGCTTTGGTCTGGGCACCAGCTGGGAATCGCGCCTGATCCAGCAGTCCATTCTGCGCAACCGCATTTCCGGCCTCGGCAAAAACCGCAAAACCGCGGTCTTCCCGAAGCTGGTGTTCGCCATCCGCGACGGCCTGAACCACAAGTTCGGCGATCCGAACTACGACATCAAACAGCTGGCGCTGGAGTGCGCGAGCAAGCGCATGTATCCGGACATTCTGAACTATGACCAGGTGGTGAAGGTCACCGGCTCGTTCAAAACCCCCATGGGCTGCCGCAGCTTCCTCGGCGTGTACGAAGATGAGAACGGCGAGCAGATCCACGACGGGCGTAACAATCTGGGCGTGATCAGCCTGAACCTGCCGCGCATCGCGCTGGAAGCCAAAGGCAACGAAGCAACATTCTGGAAACTGCTGGACGAGCGCCTGGTGCTGGCGCGTAAGGCGCTGATGACCCGTATCGCCCGTCTGGAAGGGGTCAAAGCCCGCGTCGCCCCGATCCTCTATATGGAAGGGGCCTGCGGGGTACGCCTGAAGGCCGACGATGATGTGTCGGAGATCTTCAAGAATGGCCGGGCTTCCATTTCGCTGGGCTATATCGGCATCCACGAAACCATTAATGCGCTGTTTGGCGACCAGCACATCTACGACAGCGAAGCCCTGCGTGAGAAAGGTATCGCTATCGTCCAGCGCCTGCGCGACGCGGTGGATCGGTGGAAAGAGGAGACCGGCTACGGCTTCAGCCTCTACAGCACCCCGAGCGAAAACCTGTGCGACCGCTTCTGCCGCCTGGATACCGCCGAGTTTGGCGTGGTGGAAGGTGTCACCGATAAGGGCTACTACACCAACAGCTTCCACCTCGACGTGGAGAAGAAGGTGAACCCGTACGACAAAATCGATTTTGAAGCGGCCTACCCACCGATCGCCAGCGGCGGCTTCATCTGCTACGGCGAGTACCCGAACATTCAGCACAACCTGAAGGCGCTGGAAGACGTGTGGGATTACAGCTATCAGCACGTGCCCTATTACGGCACCAATACGCCAATAGATGAGTGCTACGAGTGCGGCTTTACCGGTGAGTTCGAGTGCACCAGCAAAGGCTTCACCTGCCCAAAATGCGGTAACCACGACGCCGCCCGCGTCTCCGTGACCCGCCGCGTGTGCGGCTACCTCGGCAGCCCGGACGCCCGTCCGTTCAACGCCGGCAAGCAGGAAGAGGTGAAGCGCCGGGTGAAGCATTTAGGGAATGGGCAGATCGGGTAACCCTCTGCCACATTTATGCCCGGTGGCGCGCAGCGATCCGGGCCTACAATTCGCATTCACACTGCAGGCCGGGATCGCTACGCGACACCC